>CAZQAF010000070.1:0-18546 GCA_964591175.1 uncultured Desulfobacteraceae bacterium
AGCGGATCGGGCTTCGCTTTCAGCTACGACCCGACAAGATGTATAATCTTTTTTTGTTGATACGGTATGTCTTTTCTCCTTTTTCGATGGCGTTTACCTGACATCGCTCATCCGCGCAGATGCCGCAGGCTTCGCATGCATCAGGATCGATTTGGGCGTAATAAATGGCATTAATTTAAACGTTCTGATGCCGTCCGACGCTCTCCCGAAAATTTCCCCCCGGTCCCACATCGAGGTCAACATCTTATCGAGTCCTTCCAAAGGCCGCCTGGTACGTTCGACGATCTGTTCCGGTGTTTCGGGAGTCAACTTCAAGTCGCAGGCAAGATCCGCCTCTTCAGGTGTGAAAATCTTTTTAAGGATCCTGATTTCAACACCGCTTTTCGTGGCCGGAAAACCATTGGGCAGCGTGTCGAGTACGCTTGCCAGCTTATGATAGACCTGGTCGCTCATTTTCCAACTTCTCCTGATTGTGATTGATTATTTTTTAACGTGAATACGTATGTTTTTCAAAGCTGAAAGCTTTGCGCTTTAATACGCCCGGATTCGGGGTTAGGCGTGAAGGTTCGATTCCGACAATTTCGGATTGACGGAATAATGGCCGTTAATCCGGAGATCGGGGATTTCAAAATCACAGACCAGCGGCGCATGGTCGGAAAATTTGACCCTCGGAATCTGAAAACGGGTCACAATAATCTCCGGGCTGTGAAAAATATAATCGAGTTGTCTTCGCGGGGCCCTGCTGGGATGGGAGGGTTGGCCGTTGCTGTTGGCATTTCGCAAATCCGTAGCGGCAAGGAATAGCTGAAGCTCACGATCACCCCATAACACATTGAAATCCCCTGCAACAATCACCGGCTTATTTATATTTTTGAGCAGTACATGAAGATCCTGCAACTGGTACTGCCGGTGTCGGAATTTGATGGACAAGTGTACCAGAAAAATAGAAAAGTCTTCGAGTTCGAGTTCAATCACGAGACGCTTCATGCCGTTGTGAAAATAATGGAATTTTTGAGACACAATTTCCCGGTTGGTCAGGATGGCATTTCCTTGTTTGTTCAATACCGGTACTTTTTGTGCCACTGAATGATTTGAATATTTTGACTGGTAGATATGAAAGTGTTTCAATTCGTGAGCGATGGCTTTTGCCTGGTTGCTTTTCCCGGAGCGAAAAGAACCGGCATCCACCTCGATCAAGCCGATGATATCCGGATAAAACGGTTTGATGAAATCAACGATCTTTTTTAAATTGTCGTTGGTATTTTTGAAATAGCCGCTGTAAGGAACCGGAAGGTGAAACTGCTTTCCGATTCCTGCTGCATACCGTATGTTGTACAAAAGAAATCGCATACTCTTTATTGGTTCGAGACTCCTTGTACCCCTTGGGTTTGAACCGTTATCCAAAATAACCGGGATTTCATCCGGCTAAACATGTAAACGAACCGATACGCCTTATTCATATCAAAAACATATCAAATAATAAAGCGCTAAGCTGTAAAGTCAATATTTTATTTAGAAGTGGTTTCAAAACCCCCCCCTCGGTCTCAATCTCTGTGTTAAACTGTGACGTCCAATCCTCGAAATATTCCCGGATATTCCTGCGGTTGGCCATCACAGTTTGCCTTGACCTTGAACCCGATTGAATGTTTTGAAATCACTTCTAATAATTATGTTTCACAATCGAATCAGGTTCATTTTTTTCAAGTCTTTCGCGAGATCGGACAATCCGAGATGCTCAAGGGTTTCGGCTTTTTGCATGCCCGATGCCGGGTCCCAGCCTCGAAGCGCGTAAAATTCCTTTCGCATGGTTTTAAATTCATCCTGTTTGAGCGTTACGCCTTTTCGGCTGATTACTTTTCCCCCCGGCCCGGGGACTATTACATCCGGATTCATAAAAACCGTTTCAACCGGGTCCGTAAAATTAAATTCAGCCGGAACGTCATCTATTTTGGGCTGCCGGCCTTCCCGCAACAGAACCCCTCTCTCCAGGTTGAATATTCTCTCGCCGTATTGATTCAGCCCGGCCTCATCGATTTCAACACCGGTCACCGCACTGAATATTCGACTTTCAAGGGATGGATCTCCCACGTAATCCGGCGTATTCCAGGTCACCATCATCGGCCAGACGGAATCACACAACAAAAGGCTGTCTTTTGTGTACGTTCGATCTATGATGTTTTTCGCCGCCATGGCCTTTCCTTCATGGGTTGTCAGATCCCATGCTTTTTCATGTTTCCAGAATTTTGTCGCGGCTTTTTTAAAGACATCGGATGTCACCGGCGAAGATTCGGAATCAGTTTGGTTCATCACCCATAATCCGACAAGCCAGCTGGTCTCATGAAGCATGGCAATGGGCTGTCTGGGCGCCAGTGCATACAACAAGCCGTTCATCAAATATTCCCGGGCCGAGTACGTCGCACCGGCACCGACCCCTGACACTTCATTGCTAAAATGAACCTTGGCCTGTTTACCCAGCGTTTCGCCGGCACGGAGGAGACCTTGGGCCAAAATATCGCCGAATCCTTCCCTGTACGCAATCATATGGCCAAGTTTTTCAAAGAATTCGAGCTTTCCAAGTGTTGAAATATCGAGCCCGGTTTCTTTTTCGCTGAGATATCCCGATGCATGGCATGACTCTATCCACTGAATAATATTGGCCATCTCCATCGTGCAGATCGACAGATCATTACAGATTCCCGTGGCATGCACTGCGGTTTCCGCCGACTCGTCCGGTCTCCGGACGACCCACGGGAAATAAACGAACATGGACTGGCATTTCCGGACAACATCCTCGCCGGATGCGGTTCGAAAAGCATTTCTGTATTTGCAATCGAGCCCGCATTGATAGCAGGACGATTTCCCGGTTCTACGGACCTCTTCTTCCGGAAAAGGGGACGGAAAAGAACCCCGCTTATTTAAATGAATGACCAGGCGATTAAGATCTTTTAATTTATCGGGATGTGCCGCCAATGGATGCCCTGACCCCGAGACCGCGACGGCCTTGAGGTTCTTGGATCCCATGACTGCCCCGAATCCGCCGGTGGCGCTCCCCTCGTTGTCGGTCATCAGGTTGGCGCTCCGGCACATATTTTCACCGGCAACGCCGGTGGTGACGAATCGCACATTTTTTCCGTGGGTTTCTTTTAAAACGTCTCTGACATGATAAACACCATTTCCCCAGAGCAACGATGCATCCAAAATTTCGACTTCCCGGTCATGGATCCACACATATACCGGTTTTTCCGACCGCCCCGTGATGACAACCCCATCATAGCCGGCTCTTTTTAGGTAAGGGCCGAAAAATCCGCCCATATTCCCGTAGCAGAATCCTTCGGGCATCAGCATGGGTGATTTTCCCACGACCTCAAACCTGGACGCACCCTGGACACCGCTTGCCCCAAGCGGACCTGTCATAAATATCAGGTGGTTTTCCGGATCCAAAGCACCCACATCCGACTTAACCTCATCCCAGTAAATCCGCGTGGCAATTCCTCGCCCGCCGAGGAAACGGTCTGCATAATCCATGGTTTGCAGTTCAGTGATTCTTGAATCAGAAAGATCTATTTTGAGGATCTTTCCACACCATCCATATGTGCCTGCGGCCATATTATCCTCCTTGTTAACGGAGATAGCGGCATTCTACATGAAATCAACGCAATTGTAATCAAAATATGAGAAGATCGCAACGTACAGGAAGTTAAAAAGGTTAGAAAATCAGAAGGTCGGGGAATCCGAGACCGCCAACTTGCCGACTTTTCCAGCCGACTCCGCCGTAGTAAGGCTACGAAGGCCCGATAGTAGCCTGTGGCTACTGGCTGAATCTTACCTTCCCAACGTCTCACCTTCTTGCTCTGCTTCTTTTCTAATCTCTATCTTACAGCGGTCCGCCATCGCTTTATTAATACATAAATCATGAAAATCAAAATCGCCCATATTAGACTGTTGACAATGAGCGGTATAGCAATGAAGTTACCCGGGAAAAACCGCCTCGGGTACCATGCCATAGTCATGACCGGAGAATATAACACTCTTGAAATCATTATCAAAAAATGATCCAAGGAAGACATCCGGGCGCCATTCAGGTTGGCCGTAACTGCGGAAAATGTTATCATTGTAACCATTTTCGTGACAACAAAATGAACAGCCGCGATACAGAGAACGATCAAATATTTTTTCATGCACGACCTGCCGGCGTCAGGATAACCGAAGCGGAGTATATTTAAATCAACCCCATTCGTATCACATACGTATCACTTATCTATCTTATTCCAATATCAATACCGTTGATCCGGTCGTTTTACGATCTTCGAGATCCTGATGGGCTCTGGCGGCTTCGGCCAGCGGATATGTCTGCACGATTTGGATCTTAACGGCCCCTTTCTCCACCACATCGAACAGGTCACGGGCATGGGCAAGCAAATCCTCCCGCTTTGCCGTATACGTCATAAGGCTCGGCCGGGTAAGGAATAAAGACCCCTTGGCCCCCAGAATTCCGAGATCAATAGGCGGCACCGAGCCGGAAGACTGGCCGAAACTGACCATCATTCCCATGGGTCGTAAACAGTCCAGCGATTTCATGAAGGTGGATTGCCCCACGGAATCGTACACCACGTCAACCCCTTTTCCTTGAGTAATCTCTTTGACCCGCGACACAAAATCCTCATCCCGATAGAGAATGGGATGATCGCATCCGTGGCGCTTCGCGAGCGCTGCCTTTTCAGGCGATCCCGCGGTTCCGATCACCTGGGCGCCGATGTGTTTGGCCCACTGGCAGAGAATCAACCCAACGCCGCCTGCTGCGGCCTGGACCAGGATACGGTCACCTGCTTTGACAGGGTAACAGCCGTGCAAGAGATACCGGGCGGTCATCCCCTGGAGCATCATTGCCGCGGCCTGCCGGGTTGAAATGGCATCCGGAAGTTTTACCAGACGATGGGCCGGTATGTTCCGAACTTCGGCATACGCGCCGGGCGGCAGCCCCGCGTAAGCCACACGGTCGCCTACCGCAACTTCAGTGACGCCATCGCCGACGGCTTCTACAACACCGGCGCCTTCCATCCCTATTATTGCCGGCAGAGAGGGCAGCGGATAGAGGCCGCTGCGGTGATACACATCGATGAAATTCAGTCCCACTGCTTCCTGTCGAAGCAGCACTTCACCGGTTTTCGGTGATCCAGGATCATAATCGACCCAGCGTAATACCTCAGGGCCGCCTGTTTTTTCAATCATAACAGCTTTTGTCATAATGCGCCTCCTTTTTCTTGTTTTCCATATGAGTTAAACTCGATCGAGCGAAAATTGAAATAAAAATAATATGTTTGAGGCCTCGGGGAGTTTTTCTTCTAAATCCTTGAATATCAGCATTCGGCTCTAAGAGCCTACGCCGCGGAGAAAAGGTGGATACGATTTAAATTCTGAGATTCATTGCGATTGGATTATCTTTTGAGGATAAGGCAAGACATCAGAATAGAATCATCGACCCTCAATAAAGCGTTGAGAGATACCGCTCTAAATAAGGAGTATCCTCGATATTTGCGCGTTTGAAGTCAAACATAAACATCGACGAATTCGGCGTATTTGGATTTTACCGGCATTCTTCCGTCAGGTCCGTATTCTCCATCTGTTTCATTCACGACATATACCGTAAATACGCCTTCATTCCGAAACCCACCGGGATACAGGTCCAGGCAAACCGCATCCCGTTGAATGGGATTGGGCGCCGGAATGAAACTTGGAGCGGGCACCAATGCTTTTGTCGTTGTAAAATTCATTGATTGAATGTCCGATGTCTTGAAATAAAAAAGCCGAATCGCCATCTTCCAAAGGCAACCCGGCTGTCTGAATGGTGCCTGAACGAAAAAATCATAGTTTTCGTTCGGGCGCTTAGTGTGAGATCCGTGGCTTTCCGTGTCCCGATCTCTCGGGATTTGGCTTTATCTTTTGGATATGATACTTAATTTGTTAGCAAAAATTATGCCTAACAATTATATTTTATTATTTCAAATAGTTAGTTGTTTTATCAATCAGAATCTTTCTAAATCTATGAAGTAAATGTCACAATATTTAGTCTATTTTTTTCTCATTCAATTTTTTGCGTTCATCAGTCTCTATTAAAGCCAATCTTCTGATTATTGTCAAGCAAACAAGGAATAGCGGAAGAATGGGTTTTATGAAATGAACTTCTTAGGATACAAATTGTAAAACCGGTAATAATATTTGTTCCAACTTTTCTTACCCGACATTCCAGCAATCCAATATTCCACTATTCCATCCATTAATACCAATATTCCAGTACTTTTACGAGGTATTTTGGGCTTCAACGATGATGTCCAATAACGCCATGGGTTCGTCGATTACGGCGCTTGCACCATTTTCCATCAGCTCTTTTAAAGGACGAAATCCCCAAAGCACCCCGACAGGAAACATACCCGCTGAAACAGCCGTTTTCATATCAATGCCGGTATCCCCGAGGTAAAGAAAGCGTGATGGTAATATAGACATTTTTTTAGCTGTTTCAACAGCTCCCTGGGGATCCGGCTTTCGGGGAACCGAATCGCGTTGTCCGAAAACAACATCAAAATGCCATGCTGAGAGATACGTTTTCACGCAGTTCTGCGTAATTGCATCCAGCTTATTCGACAAAACAGCCAGTCTCAGACCTTTTTCGGACAATGCATCCAGCAGTTGAGGTATTCCATCATATAGTTTTGATTTTACATTATAATTTTGACTGTAATCTTCAATATAATCTTTATAACAGGCGTCGATAATCGCATCGTTGCGATACTGTTCAGGCAATGCCCGCTCGATAAGCATTCTGGAACCGTCACCGACAAAGTTCCGGTAAGCGAAATGGGTATGTGTCGGAAAGTTTTTATTCGACAGGACCCTGTTCACCGAATCACCGATATCATCTAGGGTATCGATTAATGTCCCGTCAAGGTCAAAAATTACGGCTTGAAATATCATGCTAATGTATTTGCCTCCCTAACCACAAATGGACACAAATTTGGCGCTTGGATCATAGATTGAATTCGTGTTTATTCGTGTGAATTTGCGGTTTTCAAAAGAAAATTTTTATTTGTTTTTTGTCCGCTTTTTGATAAGTAATCCTGATAAACCCTCCGGAAAGGAATCGCTCATGAAAGAATTCAGTGTTGAAGAACTCGCGAAATACAATGGACAAAACGGAAATCCCGCCTATGTTGCATATCGAGGTGATGTCTACGATATCAGTGACAGTAAACTCTGGCGCAACGGCATGCATATGAAGCGTCACCATGCAGGAGGCGATCTGACAACCGATATTCAGGCCGCACCCCATGAGCCGGATATACTGAATAGATATCCCAAAGTCGGAAGGGTCAAAAAAGAGGCTGAAGAAACGCGAGTGCCTGCCGCTCTTGCCGGACTGATAAAAAAGTATCCGATGCTGCAGCGCCATCCGCATCCGATGACGGTTCATTTTCCCATTGCTTTTGCATTTTCCCCGCCGGTATTTATCTTTCTTTATCTCATTACCGGCGTCAAATCCTTTGAGATTACGGCGCTCAACTGCCTGGGTGCCGGCATCCTATTTACCGCTGTCGCGATCGCGACCGGATTTTATACCTGGTGGCTGAATTATCTGGCCAGGATGATGGGGGTATTGAAAAAAAAAATCCCCCTGGCATTTGCGATGCTGACCGTCGAAATCATCCTCTTTATTTGGCGACTCAAGGTGCCGGACATTCTCGATCCTGTCGGCGGTTCCGGCTTAATTTATCTGGTGCTTGTCTTTGCATTGCTTCCCATGATAACGCTTATCGGCTGGTACGGGGCATCCATTACATTTCCGGTGGAAAAATAGAAATTTCGATCCAAAGTCCCAAGCACTGTTTACCAGTGGAAGGGGCCACACGGGGCCCAAGCGCATGGACTGCGCGAGCGGCTCCATTATTAAAAAACTTTAGCTCACTTCATTCAAGCATATGCTCCTCGGTCACGGCATGACCGGGCTTCAGCTCGGGATGCTTCGTCAATATCCGCGCGCAGGTGTTATATCTGAGGATCGCCTCCTCGTTGCCGGCAGGCCGGCTCTTTAAGGCCTCTTCGTAGGCTTCCATGGCCTGACGAAACCAGTCGTAGGCCAGGGCATCCGAACCGGGTCCCCCACGAGACAAATGGGTTTTTGCCCGACGTTCGAAAATAATCCCTGAATAATAGGATTTGCAATAGCCGTCGCAAACATGATCGAGGAGCGCTTTGGCATTGCTGAATGCCGGATTCAATTCCGTCTCGAATTGGTCCGTGAGTGCAAGCAGCATAACGATCAGTGCCTGCTGATTATCGGGTTCGGCCTCCAGAATATCCAGACAGATGCTTTCGGCTTCAACGGGTTCATTCAGCAGCCGGTACTGTCTGGCTTTATCGAGGGCGGCGGGGATGGCTTCTTTGGAAAGGCTCTTGAGTTTAAGATCCATGACGTCTCCTATGGTTTTTAAAAAAGAGTTCCGTGTTCAGTGTTCAGAGTTCAGCGGTTCCAGTTTGCAGGTTGGAAGGCATAGAGCATAGCGAATTGGGCATCGGGACTGACGGCAGATGACAGACGACGGACGATCTGCAATCTGACCTCAGGCCTCTGAATTCAGACTTCTATTCTTTTTCCTCTTTTCTCTTTCCTGTATCCCATCAATATCCCGCATTGCGGGAGGAAATCCGGATTGCGATATAGGTTAAATCTAGGGTCGATAAACACAAAGTCAAGTATTTGAGCCCTCGGGGAGTTTTTCTCCTAAATTCATAAAAAAAGCTTATCCATGGCGCGCCTGTTCGGAAAACACCCCGGCCCCTCAAGTATTTGGTATAATGGCTCAAGATTCGGATTTCTGCTTTTCCCTGACCAGCCGTTTGATCTGGCCCAGGCATTTGGTCACCGGAATGCCCTTGGGGCACACGTCCGTGCACCACCACATGGTTTTGCATCCCCATACCCCGTCATCGGAATCGATTTGTGCCAGGCGGCTTCCCGTGGCCGTATCCCGGGAATCGAAAATGTAGCGAAAAGACCGCAGCAGGGCCGCAGGGCCCAAATAATCCGGATTGGCCCTGCTGATGGGACAGGCTGCGGTACATGATGCGCAAAGAATACACCGCAAGGCCGGCTCGAAAAAGCTTTGGTTTTCCGCTTCCTGAAGCCGTTCCCGCTCGGGCTCATCCATATCGCTGATCAGATAAGGGCGCACATGCCGGTGTTTTTCGAAAAACGGATTCATATCGACGACCAGATCCTTAACCACATTAAACAGCGGCAAAGGTTCGATAACAAAGTTGTTTGCGGTTTTAAAATCCCGGATAAGTTTTTGGCACGCCAATTCGATGCGCCCGTTAATCATCATGGCATCCGACCCGCAAATACCGTGCGCACAGGAAAAACGGTAAGCCAGGGTGGGATCCTGCTCCCAGCGGATGCGGTTGAGGCAATCCAGGATCTTGTCGGTGGGTGTGGTTTCCAGGCTGTATTCCTGGTAATGCCCCTCGGTATCGACGGCAGGATCAAATCGATAGATGATAAAAGTGCTTTTCATATTAATATTTCCTCTCTTTGGGTTCAAAGTCGGTGATTTTTACCGGCTTGGTGAGGAATTGCGGTGCTGCTTTGGGCCCCGCATAAGAAAACAATGAATGGACCAGCCAGTGCTCGTCGTCTCTGTCCGGGCAGTCTTCACGAAAATGGGCACCTCGGCTTTCATCACGATTCAGAGCGCCCAAGGTCATCGCCTCGGCCAGATCCAGCATATAGCCGACTTCCAAGGCATCCAACAGATCGCGATTGAAACAACGGCCTTTGTCTTGAATGCCGATCTGCCGACAGCGATCCTTGAGCATGCGAAGCTTTTCCATAACCTTTACCAGCGCATCTCCATGGCGAAAAACAGAAACATTGTCCATCATGATTTTCTGCATCTCGGATCGAATGGCGCCGGAGCGTTCCCGGCCGGTACTGTCCATTAGAGCGGCGATCTGCGCAGCGGTTTCAGCGGTCGGATCATCTCCGGATAAAGGCGGCAGGCCGATGGTGTGTATGTAGCGGCGAATGGACCGGCCGGCGCGCCGACCATAAACAAGAACATCGAGCAAAGAATTGCATCCCAATCGATTTGCGCCGTGAACAGACACACATGCGCATTCACCGGCGGCATACAATCCGGAAATGGTTTGATCCTGATTATCGACCATGACCCGGCCGTCCGTGTCCGTAGCGATGCCTCCCATCATATAATGACAGGTCGGCTGCACCGGAATGGGCTCTTTGGTAACATCCACGCCCGCATAGGTGCGGGCAAACCCGGAAATTTCCGCCAGTTTGCTGGATATCACTTCTTCTCCGAGATGGGTGAGGTCCAGAAAAACATAGTCTTTCCCGTCGATGCCTTTCCCGTCTCGTATTTCCCTGAGAATACATCTGGAAACCATGTCGCGGGGGGCCAGATCTTTAATCGTCGGAGCGTAGCGCTCCATGAACCGTTCCCCCTCGTTGTTGCGGAGAATCCCTCCCTCTCCTCTTACGGCCTCGCTGATCAAAATTCCCAGTTTGTAAATACCGGTGGGATGGAACTGCACGAATTCCATGTCCTCCAGTGCCGCGCCGGCGCGAAAAGCAATGGCCATTCCGTCACCGGTAGAGGCAAAGGCATTGGAGGATGTTCGAAAAATCTTTCCGGCCCCTCCTGTCGCCAGGAGTACCGCTTTGCTGTGAAAATGATGGAGGGTGCCGCTGGCCAGTTCATAGGCGGTAACCCCGCAGCACATCCCGTCCCGGACCGTCAAATTCATGATTTGAAATTCGTTGAAAAAATCGATACCCCGCTGCAGACATTTCTCCCAGAGGGTATCCAGAATCACCCGGCCGGTGCGGTCGGCCGCAAAACAGGCCCGCTTGATGGCCGCCTTGCCGAAATTACTGGTGTGGCCGCCGAATGCCCGTTGCGCAATCCTGCCCTCTTCGGTCCGGTTAAAGGGGACACCCATGTGTTCGAGCTCGTAAATGGTCCGCGGCGCATCTTTGGTGAGAATTTCAACGGCATTCTGATCAGCCAGATAATCGCTGCCTTTGACCGTGTCGAACATATGCCATTTCCAGTGATCCTCCTCCTCGTTGCCAAGGGCGGCTCCGATCCCCCCCTGGGCGGCGCCTGAGTGTGAGCGCGTTGCAAAAACCTTGCTGATGACGGCCGTGCGCGTGTCTTCTCCCAGCTCGATGGCGGCACGCAGCCCGGCCAGACCGGCGCCAACGATGACGACGTCGTAATGATGGTTCATGGTTCACCTCACATGGTTTGGCCTTAATCCCGTTGTCCGGCGGGACCGGCCTGCTCCGCCGTATTGATACTGCTTAAAATCAAACATGCGGAACGTGTTGATGGGTTGAGGTTGGAACAGACGATTTTTTTTGTAGTTGTCATCGGACCAGTAAACATCCTGACCCGGATGCATAGGTGTTGGTGATCTTTAAAAAAGGATATCGAAATAAAAATGTGTTGTCAATTATCTAATTTTCTTTTTCTTCTATCTTGCAGCAATATAAATGATGATTAGGTTAAAATTAGAAGATGTTGGAATTGTCCGAATCCATGCACAAGGAGGGTTAAACGATGACTGAAAGAAAAATCACCAGACAGGAACAAAACTGTATCAGCCAGTGCATTAACAAATACTGGGGCCATGACCATGAAGATATTGAAGACGATGATGAGCGGGACAAAAAATATGAACAATGCCTGTCGTCGTGCAAAGTCTGCGGATAAGAGAACGGGGTTTTATTTCTTTTCGAGAATTTGATTGATGACGGCTTTCATATCGGATGTAGAACCCGTGCACGAACCATTTCTGCATAGATGTGCCGTTGTTTCTCCCTTGATCACCTCCAGACCGTCCGTAAAACCGGCGAACCGGGTCAAACGATCGGCATTCTGATCTGATTTGACCAGTGTCACCTTATTGGGTGTAAAATAAAGATTCAGGGTCGAAAGCAATTGATGAACATCCGCTTTATCCGCTTCTCCGGTAATGACGATCTCCTGACCCGGGCGCAAAGCAAAATCGAGTCCTGTCAAAAAGAAAGTCGATGCGGTGGGTTGGGAATTCAACGTTCCGGAAAAAGCATGCAAAAGGACCTGCGCCTTTTCTTCCCAATTTGGATTTCCGGTGAGTCTCGACAGGCATAACAAATTGTAGAAAGCAACGGAATTTGCAGATGGGAGGGCACCGTCGTAAAGTTCCTTGGGCCGTACCGGAAGTTCGTTGTCTTTGCCGGTGGTGAAAAAGCCGCCGTTCTCGTCATCCCAGAACGCATCGATCATCGCTTCTTGAAGATTCACGGCGGTTTCTGCAAATGCCAGATCGAATGTGGCCTGATACAGCGAAATAAGACCGTATATCAAAAAAGCATAATCGGCGGCCTGGGCCTGAACCGCCAGTTCGCCGTCCCGGAATCGGTGAAAAAGCCCGCCGCTGGCGTCTTTCATTTTCGAAAGGATGAATCGAACGGCGTTTTCGGCGGCTTCCGCATATCGAGGTTCGTTCAACACCCGGGCGCCAAATGCAAATGCGGCAATCATCAATCCGTTCCAGTCCACAAGAATTTTATCATCTTTTAAAGGATGTATCCGTTTTTCACGAGCATGAAACAGTCGGCTCCGGATTTTTTCCCAATCCGCTTCGAGTTCCTCCGGCTGCACACCGTATTTATCCGCCCATCGGTTCAAGCCGATGGTGAGATGCAAAATATTGGCGCCGGATTTCCGGCCGGAGGCTTCGTCTTTAAAATTGCCATCCGGACTCAGGCGAAAAATTCTTTCCCACATATCGTTCTGATCGCCATGAATTTGTTTGCGAAATTCATCCACGGTCCACACATAAAATTTTCCTTCCTCTCCTTCTGAATCCGCATCTTCAGCCGAAAAAAAAGCGCCCTCGGAAGATGTCATGTCCCGAAGCACATAGGTAAAGATTTCATCGGCGGTCCTGGCATAGAAAGGGTTTTTGGTGATCTGGTATGACTCAAGATAGATGATGGCAATCAACGCCTGATCATAAAGCATTTTTTCAAAATGCGGCAGCAGCCAATTTTTATCGGTGGAATAACGGTGAAAGCCGAAACCCACATGATCCCATATTCCGCCCAAACGCATGGCGGTGAGCGTCTTTTCCACCATCTCCAGGGCTTTGGGGTTGCCGGTGCGATGAAAGCAGCGTAACAAAAAGAGCAGCCGGTGAGGCATGGGAAATTTCGGGGCCGGGTCAAACCCGCCCGCTTGAGGGTCATACGTTCGCCGAATCTGATCATAGGCGTGATCGAGCAGGGATTCATCGGGTTCAACCGCCGGGGTGAAGGAAAACATCCGGTGCAAATTTTCTGCAATACTTGCTGCGGATTCGTTGACTTTATCGGTTTGAGACGCCCACACATCTTTCACCCGCTGGCAGAGTTCGATCAATCCGGCACGTCCGAAACGGCTATTTTTTGGAAGATAGGTAGCGGCAAAGAACGGTTTTTTGTCAGGGGTCAGAAAAAGGTTCAGCGGCCACCCGCCCGCGCCGGTAAGCATCTGGCAGGCCGCCATATAAACGGCATCGATATCCGGCCGTTCTTCCCGATCGACCTTGATGCAAATAAAGGCATCATTAAGATACCCGGCCACTTCCTCATCTTCAAACGACTCTTTTTCCATGACATGACACCAGTGGCAGGTGGCATACCCGATGGAAAGGAAAACCGGTTTATTTTCAGCATCGGCCTTTGCAAAGGTCTTTTCCGACCAGGGATGCCAGTCCACAGGATTATGGGCATGCTGCAGCAAATACGGACTTTTTTCATTGATGAGACGGTTAGGCGCCATGGCTTCCTCCTGTTTATACGGTTTTCGCCTTGCAGAAGATTGAGGGGAGATTTTGAACCCACTTTCAATAAATATAGACACAAAGAGAACGATCCGCAACGGCAAATTACATGTTTATTTTCTCATTGCGTGAGCCGGATGAGAAAGAGACGCATTAAAGGAAAGCCTTTGGCGAGAAGATATGGGGACCTACCGGTGCGCTTCAAGACAAACAACACCCTTTTTCCCTACAACGGCATTGTGGGATATGCCTGCAGGTAGATCGAGCCGGTCGCCGGTATTCAGTAAAATTCGCTCGTTGCTATCCGGGAGCCCGAATGTAATCGATCCTTTAACAACATAAATCACTTTATGATAGGTATGCGAATGCGCACCATAAACATCCCCCGGACCGTTTGACCAGCGGTAAGGCTGCAAGCCTTCGACACCTAATATTTTACGGATCGCCGCCTCATCCGGCGCCGTGTCGCCTGTCCATTTATAAACTTTGATGTTATCCGGTTCCATATTTGGTCAATTCGTTAAATGGTTGATGGGTTGAATGACTATATGGCATAGGGTAAAAGGTTGAGCGTATCGGTCGTCCGTCGCCCTAGCGCAGCGGTCGTCCATCGTCCGTCCTCCGTCATCCGGCCTTCACTTCACCACCTTCAACCGATGGGTCTTTCGTAATTTTTCCCACAAAATATCGATAATGGCGAAAGAGGCACTGTCCGCATTCATGTTTTTGTCTTTAATCGCAAATTTGCAGGATTCCATCAGTTCCAGATTCCCGGACCAGAGCCGAAATGCGTTCCGGATGTACGCCCCCAGATTTGAATTAAGATCAACGAGCTCATCATAGGTCATATTGGCGATGAGGACTTTATCCTTCAACGCTAATTCCATTATCAATCTGTCGACGGCCTCATCAATGGTTTTCGGAAGAACATGAAACTTTTCAAGATGTCCTTTTTTGGAATAATCGGTAATTGAACGCCCAGCAGGAAGGTTCATCATGTCCAGCAATAATGCTTTTTCAATCATAAGCCTTGTATGATTTTCGATGTTGGGATTTTCGACTTCACCGGCACCTGTCACGAAAAGCACGTCGATCTTTCTCAATTGGACCCAGTCATTGATCAGAGATGCCGCCTGAAACGCATTTTTTTGCTTGAGATCGATACCCAGAAGCTGATGTTTAAGTTTCAACGTTTCTCTTTCGGCTTGATAAAGATCTCCGGTCAGTTTGTCATAGAAGATGATAAGGGTCCCTTTTGAATCCTTTACATTCCGTTTGATACATTCCAGATAATTATCGGTCGCCACCTCTCGAAGATGATATGATTCGGGCAATATACCGGTTTCGGTGGCTCGGCCTTTTGTTATCCATCCGCCGTGGGGGATATCGAGTTTGATTGCGGCGTCCAGAGCAGCCCGATCGGCACCTGTTTGACCGCCGGAAATGATTTTCTTAACCACGATGTTTTCCTGTTTAAAATGTTAAGATTGTCATCTAACAATTCTCAATCCATGCGTTTTTCTGAGTCTTTCCCACAACGCTTTGATAATAACAAATTCAGCCTCGTTTTCACTGCGTATCGGTTTTTCCGAAACAAACCTGCAATCCGCCAGCAAGTTTTTATTTCCATGCCACACATTAAACGCATTCTTGAAATAGCGATGCAAATCAGCCTCGAAACCAATCCCATCGTCCAATTTCATGTTCGCGATTTTCAGCTTATCTCTCGAATCCAAAAGAGACATTAACCGGTCGACGGCTTCATCAACCGTTCTCGGGGGAATGGGTGCTTTCTCGAGATATTCTCCTCTTGAATGATCCTTCAAATTTTCACCGGGCTTTGCTTTGACCAGGCTCAGCAGGATCGTGTCTTCAATTATTCCGGCGGTGTCTTTATACACATCACCGTCTTCACTGGCCCTTGAGCCTGTCACGTTGAGAACCTCTACGGCATTTTCAATGATCCATGCATTTATTTCGGCAGATGAGACAGCAACCGGTAGTTGACTTAAATCAATGTGAAGGCATGGCCGGTTATGTTTTACTGCCATTTTCCGGCTGTAATCAGCGCCGCCGCTCAAATCCCCATGGGATATGATGACCGTCCCATCCGATTCGATGACATTCTGCTCGATTCTTTCTTTATATCCGGAAACAGACATTTCCATGAGATGATATTTTTCAGGCAATACCCCGGTTTGGGTTTTCTTTCCCTTTTGAATCCAGCCGCCATGGGGGAACCTGCACTTTATAGCAGCATCGAGTGCCGCCTGGTCGGCCCCGACCTGACCGCCTGATATTATTTTTTTAAGCATAGCACGCTTATCCTCTGTGCGTGTTCAAGGGTTGTTAAATCTCCTGAACGCCGCTGAGTTGATCCGGTTTCTATGTTTCCTGTTCTTCCACCGCTTTTTTCCATGCCGCCACAGATGACATGTCCACCCGGTTTTCCTCGGTGATACCGCCGAACACTTCTTTACCATACTGCACCCATGCGTCGTTGACAAGTTCGAAAAACCGCTTTAATTTCAACTTCCAATACACGTCTTCACCCCCGGTCCTGGCCGGACGGAATTTAAATTCCATTCTTCATCGTCCACGATTAAGATATTTTCAGTCCATGCCGGTGGCAATGCTTTTAATTTTTTCAATATGTCGAGACGGTTTTCTGTTTTTTTCCAAAAATCGAACAATTTTTTTAACGTGGGCTTAAATCCTTGGCGCCTGAAAATAAACCTCGTTTGCCAAGTGTTCAACTTCTCTAAGCCATTTGATAAGTTTTTCCATATCACTTTGCCTCCACCGATGATAAAAATACGAACAACAAACCTGAAGTCAATGGGAAGACCCCATAATTGCAGTATCGAGAGCGGGAACAACTGGGAATTATAATAATTTAAAGAACATTTTGCTCTAAGTCAGATTCTTTGGCAAAATATAGAATCCCTGGACTTTTTTATCCAATACATGCATGATAAAAATATCACGGTTTGATGAACCGGATGTTTCGATACCATCTAAACCCTGGAGATAACTGCAATGAATTGGGATTCGATCTATAAGGCCTTTCCGGTCAACCAGGAGATGATATGGTTGAACAATTGCGGTACAACCCCTGCAGGAACCCACATCCTAACCGCACTTTCACGCTTCATGGAAGGGTATTCCCGGAAAGGCATTCTTACCGAGACGGCCCGCTTCCCGGAGGTCCGGCGCAATATCAAAAGCATTCTATCCAGGCTCTTGAATTGTCTGCCCGATGAACTGGCATTGATACACAACACGGCCGAAGGGATGAATTTTATCTCTCACGGATTAACGTTATCTGCCGGAGATGAAGTCATCCTGCTTCAAAACGAATACCCCAGCAATATATATCCCTGGCGGCATCTTGAGAAAAAAGGGGTCAAATTGATAACCACCCCCATGGAAACATCACCGGAAAGCTTTCTAAAAGAACTGAAGCGATTGATCACCGCCAAAACCCGGGCCGTATCGCTGTCTGCGGTGCACTGGTGTACCGGCATGCCACTGCCACTGGAGCAGGCCGGCAAATTGTGCCAGGAAAACAACATCGACTTTGTGGTTGACGGCGCCCAGGGGGTCGGCATGCAGCCTTTGGATGTCCGGTCCGCCAATATCGACTATATGGCGTTTTCAGGATGGAAGTGGTTGATGGGACCGCTCGGACTGGGAGTCCTTTTTGTTTCCCGAAAGAAACTGAACACCCTCGATCCGGTGTTTATCGGGACGGCATCCGTGATCAATGACAAAGAATATTTTCCCTACAAGTCCGAACTTAAACCCTCGGCAGATCGATTCACCATTTCGACGGCCAATTTCAATGATTGGGTCTATTTTCAAGCCGCCATCGAGTTTATCGAAAATATCGGATTTCAATTGGTCCGGGAGCGCATTTATGAGTTGAGCGCCGCCTTGCGAGACGGTCTGGCGGATCTGGGATTTAATGTTTTTTCGGATCACTTCCGGGATTATCCCACGGGCATTGTTGTTTGCGAAAAACCGGGCGTCGCAACGGACGCCGTCATGGCGCATCTCAACAACAACAAGGTCGTTGCCGCCGAACGTCTTGGAAGAGTTCGGTTTTCTCCTCATATATATATTTCACCGGAACAGATTGATACGGTTTTAAATTTGCTCGCCCGTATATGACATCTGAGGGTTTGTTATCGGGTCACTCTTTGTAAATATCAATGTTATGACATATTCAAATCAGGATAATGCGGCAAGTGCGGCCTCGTAATTCGGCTCCTGTGTAATTTCAGGAATCTGTTCCGTGTAAACGACTTTTCCGGATTCATCGATAATCACAACGGCCCTGGATAACAAACCGGTCAGCGGTCCGCTGGTGATTTTCACCCCATAATCCTTTCCAAAGGTCTCGGAACGAAAACACGACAACGAAAGAACATCCTCGATGCCTTCCGCCCCGCAAAATCTTTCGTGGGCAAAGGGAAGATCCGCGGAAACGCAAAGGACGACGCTGTTTTCGAGTTTACTGGCTTCCACGTTGAATCTGCGAACCGAAGTTGCGCATACCTGGGTGTCGATGCTCGGAAAAATATTCAAAACAATGCGTTTCCCTTTATAATCCTCGAGACTCGTCTCGGAAAGATCCCTTTTGGTCAGCGTAAAGCCGGGCGC
>CAZQAF010000071.1:0-7521 GCA_964591175.1 uncultured Desulfobacteraceae bacterium
ATTTGTGTTTATTCGCGTCCATCTGCGGTTTAATTTTCCGGAAAGATCTTTCCGGGATTCAATATTTCGTTTGGATCAAAAAGCTTCTTTATTTTCTTCATAAGCTCAAGTTCGAGGGTGCCGATCTCCCGCGCGATATACGGCGCCTTGGTTATGCCGACGCCATGCTCACCTGAAATTGTCCCCCCCAATTCAATGGTATATTCAAATAAAGCGTCAACAGCAGCTTCGGCTTTTTTAAGTTCTTCCTGATTTTTTTTGTCGAGCATGATGTTAAAATGGATATTTCCATCACCGGCATGCCCGAAACTCACCATGGTCAGTCCTGTTTCTTCTTTTAACGCCGTTATCTTTCTGACCATATCCGGAATCCTGCTTCTGGGCACCACGATATCCTCGTTAATCTTATCAGGACCATATTGAAACAATGCCGGAGAAATCGCCTTGCGTGCTTTCCAGAGTTTTTCGATGTCCTCTTTGTTTCGGGCGATACTCGTGTCATTCACGCCCCGGGATACGCATACCGTTTTTAACTCTTCTATGAGCATATCCACTTCTTCCTCTTTCCCATCTACTTCAAGGAGCAATAACGCCCCGGCATCAACGGGAAGATGCATATTCAGGTAGCGTTCCACACAACGGATTGAAGCATTATCCATAAATTCTATGGTTCGCGGAACGATGCCGCGTCTGATAATTTCAGAAACCGTTTCCGCTGCGGACGCCATGTCATCAAATACGGCAATCATGGTCCTCAACGCCTTTGGAAGAGGCAATAGTTTAACGGTTATCCGAGTAATTATCCCAAGGGTCCCTTCCGATCCGACAATAAGTCTTGTTAGATCATAACCGACTACGCCTTTTGCTGTCGCCACGCCGGTTCGTATGATCTCCCCGGTTGGAAGAACAACTTCCAACCCCAGCACATAATCCCTGGTAACGCCATATTTAACCGCCCGCGGCCCCCCGGCACATTCTGCGAGGTTGCCTCCCAGAGTGCAGAAGTCGGAACTCGATGGATCCGGAGGATAAAACAGATTCTCTTTTTCAACAGCCTTATGGAACCGGCCGGTGATCACTCCCGGTTCAACATGGGCAATAAGATTGTCCTTATCAATTTCAAGAATGCGGTTCAAGCGGCTCATTACCATAACTACTCCGCCTTCAACGGGAAGAGATCCCCCGGTCATTCCGGTGCCGGCCCCTCTGGGGATCACATAGAAGCGATCTGAGTTGGCCAGGTGCAATACTTCGGATATTTCTTTGCTGTCTTTTGGAAATAAGATGGCGTCAGGAATATAAATACGAGCAGTGGCGTCATATGCGTAGCAGAGCAGGTCTTCTTTTTTCCTGCTGCAATAAGCGTTTCCGACGATGTTTTGAAGTTTTTTAAATGTTGAACCCGTGAGAGTCATTAATCTGTATCCAGAACCAAAATACTTGCCACAAAGGCACCTAGGCACTAAGGATATATTTATAATTCTTTCTTAGTGAATTGGTGCCTTGGTGGCAAAAGAAATTCTTTCAATTTTCAATTAGTCTCAAGCTCTTTCAGCGAAAAATTTTATTATACCTGAATCGGAGATATTTTCAATAGGACGGATAGGTTATAGCTTCCCGGATTCGAGTTTATTGCAGAGGAATTCCACTTGCTTTTGTATCGGACCATTTTCTTTCAGTGCCCGCTCAACCGCTCCGATGGAATGAATGGCGGTGGCATGATACCTATTGAAACTCTTCCCTATCGCTTGAAGCGGGGCATCGGTATATTTGCGCGAAAGATAGATAGCGATTTGTCTCGCTCGAACAATAGCCTGCTTTCGAGAACTTGAAACAATTTCTTTGACGGGAATCGTATAGTATTTGGAAACAAGCTTTTTAATGGTGTCTATGGTGATATTCTCTCGATTACGGATGATATTCTTGACAACACTTTCAGCCAGTCTGATATCAATCGGCATTCCCAACAGAGAGGATTTCGCGGTAACCCCGATGAGGCCGCTTTCGAGCTGTCGCACATCTTCCGTCAGTTCACCGGCCAGGTAATCGATGACATTTTCCGGCACTGGACATCTATTGCGTTTCGCTTTTTTTTTCAATATCCTGACCCTCGTCTTGAAATCCGGAGGATCAATGTTTGAAATCAACGATCCGGAAAAGCGCGATCTCAATTTATCATTGAGTTTCGGAATCTCTGCCGGCAAACAACAACTCGACAAAATTATTTTCTTGTGTGATTCGAACAATGTGTCCAGCGTCATTGCAAGCTCGATCTGAGTTCGTTCCTTTCCGCTTAAGTGATGAACATCTTCCAGGAGCAATACATCACATTGATCTCTGTATTTTCCTTTAAAGGCATTGATCGAGTCATGACGATACGCGTAAACCATTTCGTTGCTGAAATCCTCTGCCGTCATATAATAAACACGATCCGAGGGATGTTCCGACAGGATATAATGTCCGATGGCCTGTGAAAGATGGCTCTTGCCCATTCCGGTTTTAGACAGTAAGAATAATGCGTTGGGGAGACTATTATTTTTTGAGGCCATTGAAAGAGACGCTGAGTAAGCGAAGTCATTGTTCCCCCCGACCACAAAATGATCAAAGGTAAAGTCCTGTCTTAAAAGCCTGCCGTTATATGGACGTGGATTCATATTGGGAAGCGGAAGTTGAAGATCTTCACTAAATTTATTTTTTGGTGCCGTTTCTGTTGCCGAAACCTCTATCAAGCACCGGTAAGGCTTTCCTGCAGCTTTGCTGATTTCGGTGGTTATCAGATCGCCGTAATGTTCCAAAACCCGTTTTTTGGAAAAAAAGTTCGGAGAAGCGAGGTAAAAAGAGCTTTCATCACACTTTGTTAATTTCAGCGGTTCAATCCACATCCTGAAACAATGATTTGGAATCCGTAATTTAATTGCAGTTTTTGCTTCTGTCCAAATCGCCTTCATACGAATTAATATTCTCGCTTATGGAATTAGAACCCTTTGTTTGTTGTTTTAGAACATAAATGTTGATGAATTGCCGATATTAATCTTTCTGGGAGTATTATCTAAGATTACAAAGAAGCTGTCGCGCAAGCTGAGATCGACACTAAAGGAACACCCCTTACATGTCAAACCCGATAAGTCCAGTTTTTCGTCTATTTGTCAAAACATTATAAACAATCCATATCTTACCGTAATCAAATATATATTTTGTATTCAAAATTTAACTGTTCTTAAATACAGCTATTTTTAAACGGCTATTTTTCTATAAGCATTTTAGGCAGATCCAAAGTTATCAACAAAATTTTTACAATTATGAGAACAAACAAAATCTTTATATTTCTGTTATTATCTTCGATTTTTATTAATTTTTTAGAATTCTAATTTTTCAAATTTAACCCCGACGAAAACACAGATTGAGAATTTTTTGGAATTTATTTGAAATATACTTATATTCTTTATAGTATAATTATCTTTTTAACAATTTGGTTTAACAAAAGCCGGGGAGGAGGAAGAGGATGCCCGAATCGCGCCCGATCATTGGGATCACCATGGGAGATCCTGCCGGGATCGGTCCTGAAATTATTCTATTGTCCCTTTGCAGATCTTCAATCTATAAAGTTTGCAGGCCACTTGTGATTGGAGATATAAACGTTATGATCGCCGCAAAAGAATGTGTTCGAAGTCGTCTTCACTTTAATTCTGTGAAAGATCCTGACGACGGCATCTATAACTTAGGTACCGTAGAAGTGATGAATCTGACCGAAATCGTTCCTGACCCGGCATTGTGGGGACATCCCACAGTTGAAACAGGAAGAGCCATGGTGAACTATATCGAGTCAGCGTCCGACTTGGCCGCTCAGGGGCGTATCGCCGCAATGGTCACGTGTCCTATAAACAAGGCGGCAATGCAAATTGCCGGGTATCACTACAACGGCCACACCGAGCTTTTGGCTGAACGGACAAAATCCGACAATTTTTCCATGATGCTGGCAGGGGACCGTCTTCGTGTCGTCCTTGTCACCATCCATGTTCCTTTAAAGAAGGTCCCTTCTTTGCTTTCAACATCAAAAGTATTGCAGACTATAAAATTAACATGGCAGTCGATGCAGGACCGGTTTGGCTTGAAAACCCCCCGTATTGCCGTGGCCGGACTCAATCCGCACGCCGGTGAAAACGGAATGTTCGGGAATGAGGAAAAAAATATACTTCTGCCGGCGATCCATGATGCCATAAATGAAGGGATTGACGTCAAAGGCCCCCTGCCCCCGGATACCGTATTTTATCAGGCGGCAAGCGGAATTTATGATGTCGTTGTGGCCATGTATCACGACCAGGGATTGATTCCCTTTAAGCTGCTGCATTTTAATGACGGCGTAAATGTTACCCTGGGACTTCCAATCATCAGAACGTCTGTTGACCATGGCACGGCTTATGACATCGCCGGAACCGGAACAGCGGATCCGGGAAGCCTGATCGCGTCGATAACCATGGCGGCGCAACAGGCCGCTTATATAAAGGAAAAGCGGCAAGAATAATTGATCCGATCTTTAATTTTTTTAGACAGGATTTACAGGATTAACGGAATTTTTTCCGTCTACGGCGAGCGAAATGTTCTTCGGCCGATCCGGAGGATTCCGGATTCCTACGGAAAGGCCCTTCTATCCAGACAATCCTGTAAATCCTGTCTGATATTTTTATTACACAAACAGATTTTAAAGCCCAAATGAAAAACGAAAAAATCACCATCCGTGGGGCCAGACATCATAATCTGAAAAACATCGACATTGAATTACCTCGCAACAAACTAATCGTGGTGACCGGTCTTTCAGGATCAGGAAAATCAACCCTGGCTTTTGACACACTTTATGCCGAAGGTCAGCGTCGGTACGTTGAATCGCTGTCGACATATGCGCGCCAATTTCTCGAACGCATGGAGAAACCCGATGTTGACACTATCGAAGGACTGTCGCCGGCCATCGCAATTGAACAAAAAACCGCCAGCCACAACCCTCGATCAACAGTGGGAACGGTAACTGAAATTTACGATTACCTGCGTCTCCTGTTTGCCAGAATCGGTACCCCTTACTGTTATCAATGTGGAAAACCGATTACGGCTCAAACGCTCGATCAGATTGTAGACAGGGTTATGTCCCTGGATGAAGGCGCCCGGATAATAATTCTGGCGCCCCTGGTATCGGGTCAAAAAGGTACGCACGATGGGCTGTTTAAACGGCTAAAAAAGGAAGGGTTCGCCCGTGTCCGTATCGATGGCGAAACATTGGAAATTGAATCGGTTCATGGACTGGACAAAAACAAAAAGCATTCTGTCGACGTGGTCGTAGATCGTTTGATTGTAAAGGATAAGATTCGCAATAGGCTTGCGGACTCCATAGAGCTTGCCATGTCGCTCTCGAACGGCCTCGTCACTGTGGATAATCCTGAGGGGGAAACCATTCTCTTCAGTGAAAAATCCGCCTGCACCACTTGTGGAATAAGTTATCCGGATTTCTCTCCGGCGAGTTTTTCTTTCAACTCTCCCCAGGGCGCCTGTCCGAAATGCGACGGCTTGGGTTCAACAACCGAATTTGATCCTAATTTGATTATTCCGAATCATGAACTTTCCTTAAGAGAAGGCGCGATCGCATTGTGGGCCAACAGGAACACCGTCCATTTCACCGAATTCCTGGATGCACTGACGTCACATTACGGCGTTGATATTTATACGCCATATAAAGATCTTCCGGATAAATTTAAAAAAGCGATCTTTTATGGTTCCGGCAATGAAAGGATTACATTCTATTTTGAACGAAACCGTCGCCGCTTTACCTACAAAAAATCATTTGAAGGTATTATTCCGAAACTTCAAAGGCGATATCTGGAAACAGGGTCCTATCAGTCCAGGGAAGAAATTAAACAATATATGAATTTTCGATCCTGCCCCGAATGCCATGGCGCCAAATTGAACAGGGCCAGTCGGTCTGTTCGGATGGAAAATCTCAACATTTATGAAATCACACAACTTTCAGTTACAGCCGCGAACGGTTTTTTCCACAATTTGAAACTGACCGGTAAGAAAAAGATTATTGCGGAACGAATATTGAAAGAAATTAGAGAACGGCTCGGTTTTTTAGAAAACGTCGGACTGGGCTATCTCACCATCGATCGATCGGCATCCACGCTTTCCGGTGGAGAAAGCCAGCGAATACGCCTTGCAACACAGATTGGTTCAAAACTGACCGGCGTTCTTTATGTTCTTGACGAACCGAGCATCGGGCTTCACCAGAGAGACAACCAGCGGCTTCGGGAAACCTTACGTCAGATGCGTGATCTTGGCAACACCGTTATCGTGGTCGAGCACGATGAAGAAACCATACGCGCCTCGGATTATGTGGTCGATATGGGGCCTGAGGCGGGAATTAACGGCGGATATGTTGTGTTTTCTGGTCCTCCGAACCAACTCTTGAAATCGGAAAAATCATTGACCGGACAGTACCTTTCCGGCCGCAAACGCATTTCGGTGCCCGCGAAACGGAGATCCGGAAACGGCCGTAAAATCGTCCTCAAGGGCGCATCTCAAAATAATCTCAAAAATATTCAGGTAGGATTCCCGTTGGGATGTCTGATCTGCGTCACCGGTGTGTCCGGCTCCGGGAAATCGACGCTTGTTTTGGAAACCCTCTACCGCGCGCTGACTCAGCGGCTTTACCATGCCAGGATGCGGGCGGGTCTATTCCAGAAAATACAAGGCGTCGGACATATCGATAAAGTCATCCATATCGATCAGTCTCCCATCGGCAGAACCCCGCGTTCCAACCCCGGAACATATACCGGTGTTTTTACGTATATCAGAGAACTTTTTTCCAGAACGCCCGAAGCGCGAATAAGAGGGTATCAGCCCGGGAGATTTAGTTTTAACGTTAAAGGGGGAAGGTGTGAAGCCTGTCGTGGAGACGGGATCATAAAAATAGAGATGCATTTTTTGCCGGATGTCTATGTCTCCTGCGATGTCTGTCACGGCAAAAGATACAACCGTGAGACCCTTGAAATCAAATACAAAGGAAAAAATATTGCCGACATTCTCGATATGACGGTAAACCAGTCATTTACGTTTTTTGAAAGGGTAAACAATATCCGAAACAAATTGCAGACGTTGATTGACGTGGGCCTGGGATACATTCATATTGGTCAGCCGGCAACAACACTATCCGGCGGTGAGGCCCAGCGCGTCAAACTGTCTCGAGAGCTTGGGAAAACAGCGACCGGAAGAACCGTTTATATTCTCGATGAGCCGACAACCGGACTTCATACCGATGATATTCGAAAATTACTTGATGTGCTTTCCAGACTGGTGGACGAAGGGAATACGGTCATTGTGATCGAACACAATCTGGATGTGATTAAAACCGCGGATCACATCATTGACCTCGGGCCTGAAGGCGGCGATGAAGGAGGGGCTGTCGTGGGGTTCGGCACCCCTGAAGAGATCGTAAAAATGAATGGTTCTTATACCGGAAAGTTTTTAAAAAAAGTTTTA
>CAZQAF010000071.1:7621-12688 GCA_964591175.1 uncultured Desulfobacteraceae bacterium
AGAGATCGTAAAAATGAATGGTTCTTATACCGGAAAGTTTTTAAAAAAAGTTTTACTCCAATAAAATCGTGTAACGATTTTATGAAACTCCCGCAGGTAAACCTGGGGTATCTGATAAGGGGAAGGTACTGCACTTTCGCTTTAAAAAAGAACAGGGCCGCACCCCATAAGGTACAGCCCTGTTTTTTTAAAAAAATGTGTCTGTTGTTAGTGACCAGCACCAAGCATTGCGGCAATCGACGCTGCCTGGGGATGGGCATAGATGAGAATCAGTGCAACAACCAGTGCATAAATACACAGTGATTCAACCATCGCAAGACCAATCAGCATGGTAACCGTTACCTTACCGGATGATTCGGGGTTCCTGGCAATACCTTCAACAGCGCCTTTTATACCAAGTCCCTGTCCAATGCCACAACCAAAAGCTGCAATCCCGACTCCAAAACCGGCTGCGGTTACGCAAGCAATGAAAAATTGTAATGCTTCTGCGCCCATAATCGACTAATCCTCCTTTACTTTAGGTTTTTATGCTTCTTCCATTTTCCCATTAAAATATAAAAAGCATATTATTATATATTTCTTTTATTATACATTAAAGTTAAATAGGGCACAGATTTTTGCAGATATACACAGATAATCCTGTTATTTTGCAATTTAAAAATCTTGATAATCTGTGTTCATCTGTGTCCAAAAAATGAAATTCCTATACTATTAAATTAATGTGCGTGTTCGATGGCGCCGGTAAAGTACATGACAGACAGCAGATAAAAAACAAACGCCTGCACCAGTGCAACAAAAATGCCGAGAACCATAATCGGAAGCGGGGCAAAAAAGAGTCCGGCCAGCATGAAAAGAATCCCCAAAACCAGTTCGTGCCCCATCATGTTTCCGAAAAGACGAAAAGAAAGCGACAAAATACGGGCCAGGTGCCCGATAATTTCAATCGGTAAAATAAGCGGGATCATCCACCATACAGGCCCTAAAAAGTGTTTAATATATTTTGCGCCGTGATATTTAATACCGATCACGTGCGTAAACAGGACCACAACGAGCGCACATGAAAGGGTGGTGTTCAAGTTGGCGGTTGGTGGGAAAAATCCAGGGAAAAGTCCCATGATATTGCAAAAGAAGATATAAATGAAAACCGTTGCAAGCAGTGGAAAGAGCCAGCGCCCTTCTTCCCCGGTAATCTCAATGGTGAATTCCTCGATTCCGGAAATAATGATCTCCAGCACGTTTTGTAATTTTGAAGGAACCAGGGTTACACTCTTTGCCCCGATGATTCCAAGTACGATCAGGATAATCATCACCACCCAGGAATAAATAATGTGAGGATATGTATGGGCGAAATGGCCGAGACCCAACAATTCAAACAGTTTTACAAAAAATAGATAGGGATGTTCCACCTTACATTGCCTCCTTGAAAATATATTTGGTTAATTCACGCGCAGTGGCAATGGTGATGCTCATCACGACCACCGAAAGTCCGATAAAAAGCCCCAATGGGTTGACAAAATGCTCCGAGATAAGAATAAAGATAACAATGCCGCTGGCAATAAAGCGCATGTAGTATTTGCCTAAAATCACCCGGGCAGAAGCCAAATGAGGCGGCCTAAACGCTTTTTTCAGCGTCCGGTAGAGCAAATGAAAATTGATCGTAACGATCAAGCCTCCACAAATAATTCCCATGGCAAAATCAGGAGGCATAAAAAAAAGTCCGGTTAGACCGGCAATAAAAAATAGGACCCAATTGGCACGGGTAACAAATTTAATGAGACGCTCTTGAATTTCCACAAAAAATATCCGTTAAAGTTTTCTGCTCTTTTTTATTGCGATTCCGATGTTCCTGAACCCCGCGGCAATCCCAAGTCCTAAAAAGATCAATGTCAGCCACGGTGTTGTGTTAAATATTTTTCTGTCGAGGTACACGCCAATTGCCAGGCCGATAAAAATAGAAAGCGCCACGGATAATCCAATGCTACTGTGGTACGCCAGCTCTTTTATGGCACGTATGGTTTCTCTTTTCATGAAAAAGAACACCTTGAGACCTTTGCAAAACACCCCTTTTTGCCCAATCCGCCGGAGGCGGACAAGTTTCTGCGCCTGCCCCGTGAAATGCCTGCCCAGTTAAATCTGCATTTAATATTTAACCGGGGCGAAGCCCATTTCTCTGGGGTCATGCTCAGATTTTAATCCTCGAAATACTCAATGTATTCCTGCGGTTAAAATTTTCGCATTCCTTGAACTTGAACAAAAATGAACATTTTTCAAAGGTCTCACCTTATTGGACCATTACGGTCCTTTTTAAAACAAAGATCAACCAAGGACGTTGTGCATCTAACACATGAATTTTCCCAAGTCAATGCAAAAAGTGGCAAAATATTATGATTGAGTAGGAAACTAGAGGTTAATCGTCCGGATATCAAAAACAGGACCGTCTATGCAGGCATGGAGGTAGGCGTTTTTCATTTCTTTTTTTTCAACCGCACACCCAAGGCAGGCGCCCATGCCGCAAGCCATCACCGTTTCAACGGAAACCTCGCACGGCACATGATATTTTTCGGCGATGTCCGCAACACATTTTAACATGTCCAACGGTCCGCATGCGTAGATGATATCCGGACGCTGTTCCTTTGAAGTCATTTCAAGAGGATGAGTGATAAAACACCGGTCTCCCTCACTGCCGTCATCCGTAGTGACCTGCAGTTTTATTCCGATGTCTAAAAATTCATCCCTGCACAACAGATCATCTCTTGATCTTCCACCCAGAAAAATTCGAGATTTTCCGATGTCGATCCCTTTGCTTTTCAAATAGGACGCCAGGAAAACCATCGGCGCCACCCCTATGCCGCCTGCGGCAAGATAGACGGCATTATAATGACCGGAAAACGTAAAACCATTGCCCAAAGGGCCCAGAATATCTAAATCATCATCGACCTGGCATCGGGATAGTACTTCCGTACCCTCTCCCACGACTTTGTAGAGAAGTTCGATCCCAACGACCCGGTCATTATCATAAATAAGCTGATGAATGGAATACGGGCGGCGTAAAAATGGGGTGATCTGTCCCGGGAACCTCAGCATAATGAACTGACCGGGTTTGGCATCTTTATATCGATGGCAGCAGGTTAATCCGATATGATAGTAACCCGGGCCGACGCTTCGATTCCACAATACTTTTGCTGTCTCCTGGAACATGTTTCGTTTGTCCCCTTGCTATTATTCATTTTTTAATTATAGAACACAGATAGCACTGATTTAACGGATCTGCGCGGATATTTAAATTGGTTCGCTTCGCTTACAATTGGGGCGACGCACAGCGCAGGTGCTTGCGCCGCGTGAACCCCTGCTTTTTCATCCGCGAAAATCCGCAATATCGGTGTCATCCGTGTGCTATCATTTCAGGCCGATCAAATTCGCAAATCTTCCGGTCGTCCCTTCTCCTCGATAGGAAAAAAACCGCCCTGGATCACATTTTGTGCAGATCCGGCTGACATCCACATTTTCGGGCAATACGCCGTTGTCACACAATTGATCGCAACTGATGGACCAGAAATCAAAATGGTCGGCATCACGCCTGTATTTCCAAAACCCTTTGGGAATTTCTTTTTTGTAATTGACGAATTCCGCACAGCACGGACCGAGAGACGGTCCAATCCCTGCAATCAAATTTTGCGCGCGGCATCCGAAACTTTTTTCCATTGCCGTTACGGTGTGTCCGATAATATCGTTGATGGTGCCGCGCCAGCCGGCATGCACATTTGCCGCCACATGTTGAATTGGATCGTAAATGAGCACAGACTGGCAGTCCGCCGTCTGAATCACTAGAATTTTTTGAGGAATATTCGTTATCATTGCATCGGCGTTGAGTCGGGGTTCAACATCGAGGCCGGGATCATCCGTCCAAGAACCGGAATTTTCGGAATATTCCATTTTAAGGTCATCATCTGCATCCGTCCTCTGATGCGAATGACTTTCTTTTGCAAAAACAACAATGCGTCTGCCGTGAACCTGGTTTAGAAAAACCAGGTCCTTTGCACCGATGCACCGGGAAATGATTTTTCTGTTTTCCAAAACAGTCCGGTGATCGTCGCCAACGCCGAAACCGACATTCAGACTTTTATAAGGCCCCTTGCTTTTTCCGTTTTCCCTGGTGAAAATGCCATGCAGAATACCTGAAAATCCAGTAAGTCTAGGAAACTCCAAAAAAAATACCCCATTTTCCCGCTTCACGATCATCGTCAAATTCCATTTTTAAAAAATTAACGAACCGCGGATGAACGCGAATAAACATAAATATTTCTCCTTGAAAAGTTCCAGGTTCCCCGTTCAACGTTCAGGGTTGCAAGGATGTTCGTTTTCATCTCATTGGTAAACCCTGAACCTTGAACCGCTTAACTCGTTCATAATTTGTGTTTATTCGCGTTCATCCGCGGTTTTACTTCCATAAAGTTCCAGAATTCTTTGTATAATCCGGGAAGTTGAGATATCCGGAACCAGTTTAATTCTGACGACCTTTCCCCCATAGGCTTTGACAACATCCGATCCGATGATATTTGTTTCCTCCCAGTCGGCACCTTTTACAAGGACGTCCGGTTTAATGGCTTGTATCAGCGACAAAGGGTCGGGCTCATCAAATATCGTGATATAATCCACGCATGCCAGGCCCGCTAAAACTTCAGCGCGCTGATCCTGGATCACAACGGGTCTGTTGTCGAATTTTATTGATTTCACAGATGCATCGGAATTCAGTCCCAAAACCAGAACATCACCTTTTGCTCTGGCTTCGGCAAGATACCTCACATGCCCGACATGCAGAATATCGAAACATCCATTTGTAAAAACAATCCGTTTCCCGGATTCCCGAAGGGATTTTAAGGTGACAATCAAATCTCTTAATTCTAAAATTTTAAATTGCATTATCCCAAACCCACTATTTTTACCCAGTGAAACCGCTTTTGCTTTTGTTTCACCGGGGCCATTATTCCAACATTTTCACCCCGTGAAACCTATTTTGTTTCACCGGGGCCATCATTCCGATTGTGAGCGAAGCGAACTGAATTACCA
>CAZQAF010000071.1:12788-18531 GCA_964591175.1 uncultured Desulfobacteraceae bacterium
TTTTGTTTCACCGGGGCCATCATTCCGATTGTGAGCGAAGCGAACTGAATTACCATCACATCGCCCTTGCCAATGTCAATACATCGACATGCGATGCGCCGGCGTTCAATAAGACTTTTGCACACTCTTTTGCAGTTGCTCCGGTTGTATAAACATCATCGATAAGCAAAATTTTTTTTCCATTAATTCTCGATGTCTCATTGACGCTGAATGCATTTTTAATGTTCTTTGAACGCTCCTTTCGTCCAAGGCCTGTTTGTGATTTTGTCCATCGCGTTCTTAACAGGATATCTTCTGATACAGGTATCCCCGAATGTCCATCCTCCAAAGCCCGTGTAATAGCAGCCCACTCTCTGACCAGAAGAGAAGAAGGGTTAAACCCCCGGCGTCTGATCTTTTTGTTATGAAGCGGAACCGGAATGATCAGATTTGGCCGGTTCTCATTCCAATAACGGCAAAAAATAATAAATAAAAGCACGCCCAGCGGTCTCGCCAGTTGAATTTTCCCGTTGTATTTCAAACAATGAATCGCGTCCATTAGCACTTTGTCGTATACCCCTGCTGATCGCGCCATCCCGTAACTTTTAGGGGTGCTGAGGCACTCTCCGCAAAGATGATCTTCTCCGACCCTGCTTTTAAAAACAATACCGCAGGCTGGACATAGGGGAGATTCAACGGTCAAAAATGTATTGGCGCATTTGGCGCACAAAAACGGTGCCGTCAATATCGCAAAAAGCCTTGCTTCTGCGCTTGAATCATATTCAAAGGTATCGCTGTATGGTTTGCCTGCCTTAAAAAAAGAACCTGAAAAGAAATCCTTCAGGTCCCCACAATTCAACGTTTGCAGAATCGATTTCAAATTATTGGGAAACAATTTATCCACCCGGTAAAAAGATCCGCATGTCAGACAGCGTGTCGGGAAAAATGCTTCTTTCACTGCATCGACGACGCGCATCCAAAGGCTATCCGGTCTAAAGAAAGATTCCGTCTCATTTGAGCATGCTTTGATTGTCCCCTGAGTTAATTTGCTTTGTGGAAAGCTCATTGACTTATCGAAATTCCAAATTAAAACATTTTTGATAACAGTCTCTGCCGGAAGGCCTCATACATCACCACCGCCCCGGCCACAGATGCATTGAGAGAATCTATAAGACCGGTTTGGGGAATGGAAAGTAATTTGTCGCAATGCTTTTTTACAAGCGGCCGGATGCCTTTGCCCTCTCCGCCGATGACAACGGCATTGAATATATTCATGTCGCAGGCAAATATCGATTCATCCGCGGTTCGGTCGATTCCGGCAATCCATAATCCATTGTTTTTTAATAATTTTATCGTGTTGGCCATGTTTGTCACACGCGAAAGGCGAACATGCTCCAAAGCACCGGCCGATGACTTGGATACCGTCGGCGTGGGGGAAACCGATCTGTCCTTTGGAATGATAACGCCGCTCATCCCCACGCAGACCGCTGTCCTGACCAGGGCACCCAGATTATTCGGATCCAAAATACTATCAAGCAGCAGCAAAAACGGTTTTGCTTCACCGCCATTATTGCCAACCAGCATATCCGAAAAATCGACAAAAGGATACGGACCTGTTTCGGCGCAGACGCCCTGGTGATAATCGGTGCCGGATATCATTTTCAGGTCAGATCCTTTAAATCTTTCTACAGGTATGTTCGAAGCGCCGGCAAGAGCTGCGATCCGTTCGAGCCGCTTTGAATTTTTCCCGTGTATGATTAATATTTTAAAAACATCCCTCCGGCCGGCCCTTAAGGTTTCATAAACCGGATTGATGCCGTAAAGGATTTCCTTGCTCATTGGTCATTGATCATTTTTTAATTATAGGACACAGATGATGCGGATTTAATGGATCTATGCGGATATTTAATAGGGGTTCGGCTCCGCTCACCATTAGGGCGACGCAGCGCAGGCGCTTGCGCCGCGTGAGCCCCTATTTCCTCATCCGTGAAAATCCGCAAAATTCGTGTCATCTGTGTCCTATTAACGTTTTAAGCTCTCAGCTTAGCGATATTTTTCTATAATAGCGCTAAGTTCTTCAATGGCTTTTGAAAGATTATCATTTACGATGACATGGCGATACAAATTCTTTTGCGCCATTTCATGTCTTGCATATGCAAGACGTCTGTCGATCACCTGGGGACTGTCGGTTCCTCGCATCTCCAATCGTTTCTTAAGGATTTTTATTGACGGCGGCAAAATGAAAATGGTGATACTGTCAGGGTATTTTTTGAGGATCTGTATCGTTCCTTGAACATCGATATCGAGCAGGATGTCACGTCCGGACGACAAACCATTAACGATGCACTGATCCGATGTTCCGTAATAATTTCCATAGACTTCTGCCCATTCCGCCCACTGCCCCTTTTTAATGCCCTTTTCGAAATCCTGTTTTGAAATGAAATGGTAATCTGCCCCGTCTTGTTCCGTCGCGCGGGGTTTTCTTGTTGTATATGAAACCGAATAGCGCATGTCCCCATGTCGTCCGAGTACGGCTTTGGCAAGAGTGGTTTTTCCGGCTCCGGAAGGCGCTGAAATGATAAAAAGATGTCCACGGATTCGTTTCATCCCCTTTGAATTCATCATGGACTATGCTGATACTTTAAGCGTCGTATAACGCTGCGAGATGGTTTCCGCTTGTATGGCGGAGAGCACGATATGATTGCTGTCCATGATAATAATCGACCGGGTTCTTCGGCCGTGCGTGGCATCGACCAGCCGTTTTTCGTCTTTCGCCTCGTCTTTAAGACGCTTCATGGGGGCTGAATTCGGGGAAACAATGGCAACCACACGTTCCGCCACAACCGTATTCCCAAAACCGATGTTCAAGAGATTCTGATCCATAAGTGTTTCCCTTTCCCTATTTATAGGCTATTATTTTAACCTGTACGCAGTGTAGTTTGCCAATGATGCATTAACTTATTGAAATTTCGAATATCAGGATTTCAACATTAGACAAACTGTTCATCTGATTTATTCCACATTCTGCAGTTGTTCTCTTATTTTTTCAAGTTCGGATTTCACCTCGACGATGATATGAGAGGCTTGGGTACTTTCAGTTTTAGATCCCATGGTATTGAATTCTCGGTGAAGCTCCTGCATTAAAAAATTGAGCTTTCTGCCGGCAGGTTCATCCGACTTCATAATGACGCGAAACTGTTTAATGTGACTTTCCACCCTCAAGATTTCTTCCGAAATGTCGCTTTTGTCGGCCAGAAAAGCTGCTTCCTGTGCAACCCTATCAGGATCGATCTCCACCATCCCCCGGGTTAAAGCCGCAATTCTTTCCTTAAGCCGCTGCTGATAATGTAATAAAAGATCACTGGATTTGTTGTTGATCAGATGAACACTTTCTTCGATCCGATTGATCCGGTCGGCAATATCGGAAGCAATCATCTCCCCTTCCTTTTCTCGCATGGCGACAAGATTTTTCAATGCCTCGTCCAGGCAATCCTTCACCACTGTCCAGACCGTCTCCATATCCCGATCAATCTCTGAAGACCGAATAATACCGCCTTCTCTGATCACCAGGTCGATAGATACGTCAGCCTGAAGATCAAGATGCTCCTTTAACTGAACGATGCTGTCATAATATGCTCTGGCTTTGGGGATATTGACTTCAAATTTATAAGCCTCATCAGTATCGTCATTGATCTGCAAGCTCATCTCAATTCGGCCTCTCGATACAACGCCATTAATCACCGCTTTGACCTTTTCTTCTAAGGTGCCGTAACCATGTGGCAACCGCAACGCGATATCAAGGTGTCTGCTGTTGTATGAGCGGATTTCCGCCAAGACATGTAATTTGGCTTTTGCTTTCTCGACCAGGGCATAGGCGGTCATGCTTTTTATCATTATTTTTTCACCTCATTTTTTATGAAATATTCGGGATTTCGGCTTGATTGAGATCGACGCCGTATTTCTTCCGTACCTTTTCAAGAAAATCGATTACATTTTTAGAGGCATAATCGGGGTAAGTCCACGGCAAAGAATCAAACCGGCCATGGGAATAGATCAGGGTCAGATCGGCATAAATCCCTTTACCAATATAAATCCGATGGCTGTAATTTTTTCCCGTGGCCAAAACAAACCGTTCATGGAGCAAATACCCGGGATCAATATTCACCGGCCGTTTACCGCCGGATACATATTGTTGTTCAAGCGAATTGGTCGTCAGCTTTATCTGTGCCAGGTCTTGCTGTTGGATGAGCTTTTTGAAGCCGAAAAGACGCCGGAACAGGGGGAAGCCCGTTTCATCATGATAATAGGTGGTAAAATCAAATGGAAACCATGAACTCGCCATGTCTATCGGGCCGAAATTTTCAACAAGCGCTCTTAGGACATCCCCTTCGAATCTTTTTTCCTTCAAGAAAAATCCAATTACAAGTTTGGCAGGTCTTGGGGGTTGAGGTCGGCTCATGATTTTTAGGGCCTGTCCGCCTATCTCCGGTGACGGATCTGCTTCTAAGCGATCTATCCGCCTAACGGCTTTGCTTCATCAATCAGCATAATCGGGATATCATCCCTGATTTCATATAATAGCCTGCAATGTTCACATACCAGGCCGTCTTTTGTATCGTTTAAATATATGTCGCCTTTACACTTGGGGCAGGCCAGAATATCAAGGAGCTCTTTGCTTACGGCCATCATTTTCTCCTTCATTTTTTTAATATCTCATCAAAATAGGCAATCGTTTTTTTCAATCCTTCTTCAAGTTCAACTTCAGGTTCCCAAATAAGAATGTCACGCGCCAGTGTAATGTCCGGTTTTCGTTGCCTTGGATCATCCACCGGCAGCTCTTTAAAAATGATTTCGGAACTTGAGCCGCTCAGTTCAAGTATCTTTTCCGCCAATGCCAGAATCGTGAATTCACCGGGTCTTCCCAGATTGATGGGACCGGTCACAGCATCATCGCTGTCCATTAATCGAACCAAACCTTCAATGAGGTCATCCACAAAGCAAAAAGACCGTGTCTGAGTCCCGTCACCAAAAATGGTTATGGGTTTTCCGCGAAGCGCCTGAACGATAAAATTGGAGACGACCCGTCCATCATTGAGATGCATCCTGGGGCCGTATGTGTTGAAAATACGGGCCACTTTAATTTTAAGTTTATGCTGACGATAATAATCGAAAAAAAGGGTTTCAGCACACCGTTTACCTTCATCATAACAAGAACGAGGACCGATGCAGTTCACATTCCCGTGATAGGTTTCCGGCTGTGGATGAACGATGGGGTCGCCATATACTTCCGATGTCGATGCCTGGAGAATTTTCGCCTTGATCCGCTTGGCCAGTCCCAACATGTTTATGGATCCGTGGACATTGACTTTCGTGGTCTGAACCGGATCGTTCTGATAGTGAACGGGAGACGCAGGGCAGGCTAAATTGTAAATCTCGTCGACCTCCACATACATTGGAAAGGTAATATCATGGCGACTGAGTTCAAAATAAGGATTCCCGATAAGCTGCTCGATATTTCTTTTGGTTCCGGTGTAAAAGTTGTCGACACACAAAACATCACACCCCTCTTTGAGCAAGCGCTCGCATAAATGCGAGCCGAGGAATCCTGCCCCGCCGGTCACCAGAACCCTTCTGCGTAAATGCATATTTACTCCTTTCTGCCTTGTTGAGTTATAATCGCTTAAAGAATCAAAATCTCAAAAAACAGGTTGTGCCAAATATTCGCTTATTATGATTCGGTTGTCAACCGTTGCAGCATTTCATA
>CAZQAF010000072.1:0-18182 GCA_964591175.1 uncultured Desulfobacteraceae bacterium
AAAATTTTCGCGTTCCTTGGACTTGAACAAAAATGAGCATTTTTCAAAGGTCTCGACCATAAGGTTGTCGATTATAGAAGCTATCTCAAAATTAGGATTTTCGGTCGAGATCACTTGTCCGCCTCACCGCCAGCGGCATCTTCGACCGGCGGATCGGACATAAAGACTTTTTTGAGATGACTTCTATACAATAGTATATGCATACACGCGGGATGTGTCCAGAAATAGTTTAACCCTAAGACAGCGAAGCGCTCGTGTCTGACGATGCCATGTGAAAAAGATCTTGTTTGGACAGGGATGAAGGGTGCTTTTCAATTGTGTGTTGCTTTAAAATGGAAAATCATCATAATAATATAATTGAGGATTGGGATGTTTTAGAAGGAGAAAGACCTCCAAAGGAGATATCAATGTTTGAAAAGCAGACATTACATCGAAACAGAAGCGGAAACAATAATCTTTTGGGATTTGCCATTTTGATCTTCTGCCTCGTCATGTTCGGCGGGATTCGGTCCGTCACCGCAGAAGCGCCTTTGCCCGTTGAAATCGGTGCAATATACAACCTCAGCGGAAGTCAGGCCGGGCTTGACATTCTTTCGTCACGCGGTGCTGTCCTTGCGGTGGACCAGATGAACCAAAACGCCTGACCGGGTTCCTTCTCCTTAAGGTTCGCGGCCACTGATTTAAAAAACGCTTGAATTAAACCATAGATACAATATGGTGGGGTTTACGGAGGTACTTTTATGACCCGATTGTTCGAAGACACGTCGATTAAAGGCATGAAACTGCGCAACAGAATCGTAAGATCCGCCACCTGGGAGGGGATGTGCGATTCCGACGGCAGGCCCACGCAAAAGTTAATCCGCTGCTATGAAGATTTGGCCCGCGGCGGTGTCGGCCTTATTATTTCGGGCTATACTTTTGTAAGGCCGGATGGAAAAGGGATGCCGGGTAAAATGGGCATCCACACCGATGACTTTGAGAAGGACTTTAAACAGTTGACCCGCGGTGTCCACGCGGCCGGCGGTACCATTGCCATCCAACTGGTCCACGCCGGCGGCCAGACCGTCGCCCAAAACGCGGGCCGGCAACCCCTGGCCCCGTCTTCAATTAAGGTTGACCAGTTTCCGGAGGTCCCGGCCGAACTTTCCATCGATGACATCCAGGATATTGTCGGCGCCTTTGGAGCGGGAGCCCGCCGGGCAAAAGCCTGGGGCTTTGATGCCGTGCAATTGCACGGTGCCCACGGTTTTTTGATCAATCAGTTTCTGTCGCCGCTCACCAACCGCCGAGTCGATGATTACGGCGGCGGTATTGAAAATCGAAGCCGGTTCCTGCTCGAAGTGTACCGGCAGGTGCGTGAGACTGTCGGTGAAAATTATCCGGTGCTGATCAAACTCAGCGCTGCCGATAACATGGACGGCGGCCTGGAAATCGCGGATGCGATATATGCGGCCAGGGAACTTGCACGGGCCGGTATCGATGCCATAGAGGTTTCCACCGGCACCCCGGCTTCCGGCGACAAAGCTCCGGCAAGAGAGAAAATCAACGCACCTGAAAAGGAGGCTTATAACTTAGGTCCGGCCCTTGATATCAAAGAGGAAGTTAACTGCCCGGTAATGGTCGTGGGAGGGTTTAGATCCTGCGAGGTGATCGAAACAACATTGAAGGGCAATGATATCAGCTACATTTCCATGTCCAGGCCGTTTATCCGGGAACCCGGCCTGGTCAACAGATGGCTTCAGGGCGATCGCAAACCCGCCAGGTGTATTTCATGCAACGGCTGTTTTAAGCCGGGTCTCGAAGAAGGCGGGATTTTTTGTGTGGTTGAAAAAAAAGAGCAGGAAAAGGCGGTCAAAAGTTCGCCATTTCCAGGATACTGAAAAGCACCGGCTTCCTATAATGAATTCTACCATCAAAAGTTGATGTTTAACCTGGATAATAAGTTTATGATTTTAAATTAAGAGCATAAAATCATATGTGTCCCTCTTATTCCCCGCATCATCTCCTGACCACAAGAACAGGAACTGTTGTTTCTTTGTGGATGATGCTGTAAGTAACGCTGCCGAATAACGCGGCAGCTAAAGCGCTTCTCCCATGAGAACCCATAACAATGAGATCCGCATTGGAAATCTCAGCTTGTTTTGTAATCTCTTCAGAGGGATGTCCTGAGGTTACCAAAATCTCTGACCGAATACCTTTTTTATCGCACATTTTTTTTATTTCTCTTGCATACGCCTCTGCAGCTCCTCTCAGATAATCCTCGACAGGCTCTATAATATGCCGAGCGTTCTCTTGGGGAGGAATTGTTTGGGCGATCAGTGATCGATTATCAACAATGCTCAGAACAATTATCGAACACTTTAATTGCATTGCAAGGTCAATGGCATACCTGGCTGCCTTTTGAGCCGTCTCTGATCCATCTGTCGGCACAAGAATCTTTGAAATCATAGGTTCTCCTTTAACATTAAAAATAAAAAGTCTTTCCGGAAAATCCGGCATTATTTCAAGGCTCTTCATTCGCCCACTTTTCTGTAACCTTTCCCGCAATGCGGGAGTCAGAGTTCTTTGGCTCTGAAACATTCCTCATTTGTTTTGCGTGCAGTGCTCAATCCATCCGTTGGGCGCCGGGAGGTTTAATTTGCTGAACGTCACGGTCACACCATGACCATTACCTTGAGGGCCTCGCGTGTATCCATCGCCCGGTAGCCTTCGGGCACACCGTCGAGGTCGACGGTGAGATCCAGCACCGGCGAAGGATCGAGCCGGCCGGCCAGCACATCGGGCAGCAGCTCGGGGATATAAGCGCGTACCGGCGCCACGCCGCCCTGCAAGGCAATGTTCTGGAAAAACATTCTTTTAAAGTCCATTTCCGCGCTGTAGTGGGGTACCCCAACAAAGCCCACCCTGTAACCGGGGCGGCAGATATTGATCGCGCTGTTCATAGAATCGCTCGTTCCCACGCATTCGAGCACGGCTTCGGCCCCGCCTTTGGTCATTTCCAGCACCCGGCCGATGGCTTCATCGCCGCTGCTCATGACGAGGTCGGTTGCGCCGAATTTTTTGGCCAGTTCCATGCGTCCGGCCTGGTGGCCCAGGACAATGATACGCTCGGCGCCGAGCCTGCGAGCCGCAAGGACGCCGCACAATCCCACTGCGCCGTCTCCAACGACGGCAATCGTGGCGCCTTTGCCGACGCCTGCGGAGACGGCTGCATGGTGCCCGGTTCCCATTACGTCGGTGAGGGGCAATACAGCCTTCAGCAGAGCGCTGTCATTTTCGACGCTCTGTGGCAACACCACCAAATTGGCGTCGGCATAAGGGGCGCGAACCATTTCACCCTGTCCCCCGTCGTTTTTCATTCCCCAGAAACCTGCGTGAGCACATGAGGTTTGCAGACCTTTCCGGCAGAATTCACAGTCTCCGTCGGAAAACGCAAAAGGGGCGATCACCCGGTCTCCCTTCTTGATGGTGCGGACCCCGGGACCCACCTCCTCGACAATCCCCATCCACTCATGTCCTGTTCGCCAGCCCGGCTCAAAGGGTGTAAGTCCCCTGTAAAACCACAAATCCGACCCGCAGATGCAGGCGTGCGTCACGCGAACAATAGCGTCTGTCGGTTCCGTGATTGCCGGGTCAGGTACTTTTTCAATACGCACATCTCCAGGTGCTTGAAAAACGGTTGCTTTCATATTAGACTCCTCGATTTAGATGTTTGCAAAACAAACCGGGTGCTTTGAACCCGGATACAAGTTGAACGTTGGATGCACTGACGTGCTTTTTAAAAATAAGTATAAACCGAACGATGTTCAATAGCCTCTGCCTTTTAGAAGTGGTTTCAAAACCGTTTAACGGCCGGTCATTTTCTCCAGGTTTTCCGGGTATCGATCCCCCTGCATTGCGATCTTTGAGGCGGCGCTATCGATGTCACGGAGATCATCCGCCGTCAGTTCCACAGCAGCAGCTCCGAGGTTCTCTTCCAGGCGATTCAGCTTTGTGGTACCCGGTATTGGAACAATCCACGGCCTTTCGAATCAGTAAGATCATCTCCTTTTTGTCTGCAGCCGGACCGTAGCCGAAGCTCATCCCCATGCAGCCGAGCCCGAGAGCCGAGACTTCCAGGCCGCTTTTTCCCAATCTGCGTTTCTTCATAGTTTGCCTCCTGAATTTTTTCTCCTTCGTAAACTTTGTTCACATCTGTTTACTGTCTCGTTGATGATTATATTATAATCATCAACGAACAAGGGCGATAGATCAATCCTGTTAATTGCGTGCCTAATCGTCCGAGAATTTCGATAAATGGGTTGCGCGGCAAAACGAGGCAGGCCTTACAGCGTTGAATTCACCGTCTATACGAAATTTCTCACATCGAGTACTTCTCCGCTTCGCTGTCCTTCCACACTTTCTTTATATGCAAAGGCGACCTGTTCTGCGGGCATCCCTTCCACGCCATCCATCCCCAGGGCTTTCAGCGTTTCTTCAACCCAGATTGGACTGACAACGTTCACCCGGATATTGCGCTGAATCTCCAGCGCCGCGGCACGCACAAAGCCTTCGATACCGGCGTTGACCATGCTGATGGATGCACTGCCCGGCATTGGATTTTGACTGAGCACACCGCTGGTTAAGGTGAATGAACCATTGTCGTTGATGTGGTTTAGACCTACCCGGACAAGATTGACCTGGCCCATCAATTTGTTGGTAAGTCCCAAGAGGTAGTCTTCGTCTTCAAGACTGTCAAGACTGCCGAATTTGGCCAAACCCGCTGCAGAGATAATCGCGTCAAACTTACCGACATCCTTGAACAATTTGCGGATGGAATCTTTTGCGGCAAGGTTCACCTGGAAATCGCCGCCGCTGAACCCGACCTTTACAATATCGTGGTCCGGCGCCAGCAAATCGACCACTGCGCGTCCGATGGTGCCGGTGGCACCGATAATAATGATTTTCATTGCGTATTCTCCATTAGTTATCAAACTTCAGTTATTTCAAACCTATGCCATCATTTACCGGCCTGGTTCAGCAAGACCATGTCCTCTGCGCTCAGTTTCAGCGCCAGCGCCCTGGCAAAACTCTCGACCTGTTCTACGCTGGTAGCACTGACAATGGGTGCGGTGACGCCTTCACTCTGGATCAGCCAGGCCAGCGCCACTTCCGCCGGTTTAGCACTGTTACCGGCAGCCACTTTATCGAGTGCCTTCAGGATGGCAAACCCCCGGTTACCAAGGTACTTGGCAACGCCCTCACCCCGTTTGGATTTACCCAGATCCGGTTTTGAACGGTATTTACCGGACAAAAAGCCGGACGCCAGCGAGTAATAGGTCACCACGCCCAGCCCTTGCTTGATGCAAAGGTCACGCAAGGGGCCATCAAAACTGGCCCGGTCGTAGAGGTTGTATTCCGGCTGAAGCACCTCATAGCGGGGCAGCTGTTTGTCTTTTGCGACCTGCAAGGCTTCAGCCAGTTGATCGGCGTTTAGGTTTGATGCCCCGACAGCCCGGATCTTTCCTGCCTCCAGCAGCCTTTGAAAAGCACCAAGGGTTTCCTCAAAGGGCGTATCCGGGTCCGGCCAGTGCGAGAAATACAGATCCACCACATCAGTGTTCAGCCGTGTCAAAGACTCATCAACGGCCTGACTTATCCACATGGGACCGAGGCCTTTTTTACCCGGTTGTCCGAGATCAGAGCCGACCTTGGTAAAGAGCGTGACTTTGTCACGTATGCCGGGACGGGCCTTGAACCAGCGCCCCAGAATGGTTTCCGACTCACCGCCTTTGTTTCCGGGGGCCCAGGAAGAATAAACATCTGCCGTATCAATGGCATTGAAGCCATGGTCGATAAAGGCATCGAGTACTGCAAAACTTTGTTTTTCATCGATGGTCCAGCCGAATACATTGCCGCCGAACACCAACGGCACTACGGAAAGACCTGAATTTCCTAAAACACGCGTTCTCATCTTTACCTCCTTAATCACTTCTTGTAGCTGATAGAAATACCCTCTTGGCTCGACCCGTCTATTCTGGTCATAAAATTAAGCAGGCTTTCCACATCGTCAAGAAACGCTTTCATTCCGCTATCTCTCTCCCAGGAAACATTATGTGCGGTAAAACACCCGCCAGCTTCTATTAAATTTTCTTCTCATTGGATTCCCGATTTAAGTGGCTAACACTACTGATGGCCGATGCTAAGATGGGTCAGGAGCAGGTACGACCTCAATTGAGATACGAATAAACATAAAAGACAAACTGAACAAAAATAAGAACCGATATCGGACGAAAAGACTTTTTTGAGAGGGCTTCTAATATCCGGTTTGCGTATCGACGAGATTGATCATCTCACCGCGCCCCGACAGATAGACATCCAAGTTGTGTGCGATGATCTGAATGGCCCGGGCCATGTATTGGGGTGACACGCCGCTGATGTGCGGTGTCAGAATGACATTGTCCAGGTCCCACAGAGGGCTTTCCGGGGGAAGCGGTTCGGTATAATAGACATCGCTGACCATGGCCCTGATCTTTTTATTGCGCAATGCTTCAATCAAATCGTCCTCATTGACGGTCGGGCCGCGGCCGATATTGATGAAGCAGGCCGTGGGCTTCATCTGATCGAAAAACCGCCGGTCAATCCACTTTTCCGTTTCCGGTGTATAGGGCAGCAAATTGATGATGTAGTCACTTCGTCGAAAAACAGCGGCCATATCATCCGGAGCATGGACCTCTTCTACATGGTCGACCGGTCCTGGGGTTCGCTTGACCCCGATCACATGCATGCCCATGAAGGCAGCCTTTTTGGCGATTTCTGCACCAATGGCGCCCAACCCGATAATCCCCACGGTGGCGCCATGAATCTCCTCTTGCGGCACCGACCGCTCCCATTTTTTCTGCAGCTGATTGCGAAGCATCAGATGAAAGCCGCGAGCCAGGTTGATCATCGCCCCGACGGCATATTCGGCCATATGGATCTTGTGGATGCCCCGTCCGTTGGTCAGTATAATGCCCCGGCGTCTGATTTCGTCCAGGTCCATAAAGTCGACCCCCGCGGTAATGGCCTGAATCCATCTCAATTGCGGCGCCGCGTCGATCATTTTACGGTCGCACTGTAAAAAGGGCAGTAAAATTTCGGTCTCATTTAGCAGCGCAAGCAGCTTTTCAGAATCCGTGCAGCGAACCCAGTCCAACTGCGGATAATTTTGCTGTAACTGGTGAAAATACGGGTCCGGCAGTTCGAAATTGATCAAAGCACGTGTCATTGTCTCATCCTTTCAGAAAAGATTAAGGTTTGAATTCAATTTATAGCCTCTTAAATCGCCTCGGCAACAGCCTGTCAAGATTAACACCATTCATTCCTGTGTCGGCACGGAATCTCCGGACTGAGCGGGAACAGCCATAAAGTATGCCAGAATAAGGGAGATCGCCACACCGGCAACGCCCGTTATTGAAAGGGCGAGGTATCCCAGATAAAGTACCAGTGGTCCGCCGAGGAATGTACCCAGAACCGTCCCGACGGCCGCCGAAGCATTGAACAGACCCATGGCCTCTCCCTCGCTGACAGGCGTTATATCCGCGGTTATGGTGGTTCCGGTAACACTCAGGATGGGCCATGATAGGATAATAAGGGCAAAAGCAACCGAAGCAACGATTGCACGGTCCGGAAAGTGTATGAAAATCAGTGCCAGAAGCATGCAAAAGCCAACCAGACGCAGCAACAGACCCCATCGATAGACCTTTACAACGCCGAAGCGGGCCGAAAGACTCGTGCTGGCGGTATACAAAATTATTCCCGCGCCTCCTGCAACTGCATAAACAAGAGAGGTGACCCCTGGTGCCACATCATAGGCGGATTTCATGGCAAGCGGAAAATACGCAAAAAATGCCGCCACGCCGAATGCCATGATGAACCATGACAGGATAAAATAACCGAATGCGGTGGGGATAAGTTTCCCGATGTTGCGGATGGCCGCAAGATTCAAGCGATGTGAATGCCGGAAAATGCCCCCACCCAAAAATTCGATTCGCCTGAACTTTGCCAATTTATGAAAATCCAGATGACGCAGCTGATGTTTTTTAATCCCGCCGGGTTTTTGGGTGGGCAGTCCGAAATGACCGAGAATAATTGCCGGAACCAGCAGTGCAGCGCCTGTCCATAATCCGCCAGAGAATGCCTCCCGGCCGGAGAACACCGCCGCCAGGAGAAGGCCGATTGTCTGGCCGAATCCATTAAAACTCTGCAGCCAGCCGATCCGTGATGCCCATTCATTCTGCGGATTAAATTCTACTACAAACAGACTGGCCACTGTTGCGATAGCCGCCGTTCCAGCGCCGATCACAAAAGCCATGCCGAGCCATTCAGGAAGGAATTTACCGAATGGTATCGCGACTAAACCCATCAAAAGAATCATAAAACCACCAAAAAAAATAGACCGGTGGATATGTTTTTTATCGGCCAGGCTGCCCCAAAATGGAGAAGTTAGAATGCCAAGATTGTAAACGCCCATTACCCAGCCTACGTCGGATAGGCGATGAGACAGCGTGCGAATCATAAGTGGGAGCAATACCGGAACGAGCGCAGCCGTGACGGCTCCCAGGATTGCATAGCTTCCATACCATACGGCAACAGATCTGCGTATGATCGTGATTCGTTTATTAATTGCAGCGCGTCCTCCTGTCATAACTAACCGTATATTTAATTTGGCAGTTTATTTCATTTGGTCTATATTCAGAACAAAATACGGAATTTATTGGATAACACTACTGATGGCCGATCTTAGGTAGGTCAGGAGTAGGTGCGAATGAACATAAAAGATGAACTCAATAATAATAAAAACCTGTATCAATAAACGTATATATAAAATGATCAAAGTCAATAGGAATACAACAAGATGCGTTAGGGTTAAATGAGGCGCAGATTTATATGCTATGTGATTTTTGGCACATCCTGATAATCTCAGGATTTACGCTTTGAAAGCATCAGGGCCTTGGACGGATTGGCCTCGATCGGCGGCGCGATGTTCTTCGAATCGTCAAAATTGATAACACGGCCTTCGGTGTTGATCAGCCGGTTGTCGTCGGTTATGATCAGCCCCAACCGGTTCGCGATATCCTGTTTATACTGATACTGCATACTCAGCTTCTGCAGTCGGTATTTCATGAACAGCCAGACCAGTCCGAAAAATGTGCCGATCCCTAAAAGGATCAGCAGGCCCATTTTGGTATGGCTGATCACGGTGCTGCCGGCTCGCCCCAGAAATTCAAAAAAAACATTTACTTTGGGGAAAATGATCGCACCTACCATCAGAAAGAGCAGGCCGGCAAGAAACGGGATCTGCCGCATAATGTTTAGGGAGCTTTTGAATTTGCCCATGTATTTGGCATGGGCGTTTGTTTCGCCTTCATTTTCGGAAATTTCCGAATCGGCTTTGCCGCCCCGGAGGCTGTCACCGAAGATATATATATTAAAGGCTGTCACAAATACGCCCAGTAAAAACGTGACACCTATGGGGATCACGAAGGCGGCGACATAATAGGTCTCCCACGGAAAAGGAATGTTGATGGGTTCCAGCTGGCACAGAAAACAGAATAAAAAGATCAAGACTTCCAGGATAAAAATGAAAAAAATATAAGCCTTAAAGAAACGTTTAAGTTCTGCTTTGTTAAACAGTGTCGCCAGACCGCGAATTTTGGAATCTTTGGTTTCGGATGTGTTTTCTTCGGTCATTTTCTTTTTGCCTTTTTATTCTATTGCGAAATAATTCGTTCCTTTTGGCCGCCAGCTCTCTGTCGTTAATGCCATATACTTTTTCAAGTACGGATATAGAAGATTTATCATCTAAATTAGCCAACATCTCTAAAATTTTATCTCTGTCCGTTTCTTTCCGAATAGAATCGACGCTTTTTTCCCTTCGTCTTCGCCGGGGTAGAAAGTTAAACATAATAATTTCCTCACAATGTTTTGAATGTCCAAATGGAAATATGTATCGAGATTTCCATTCCCGACATCAAGCAAAGAAAGCGCTTGAATATTCATTATATTCCGTCGAACTTTTCCAGTTTCTCCTGGCATTTTCGGCACCGAACGGCAGCCGGCATCACCTCTAGTCGAGCCCCTCCAATCCATCCACCACAATCTATGCAGTGCCCGTAGGCTCCTGACTCAACCCGCGTTAGCGCTTGCTCAATTTTTTCCAGTTCCCGGTACTTGTGCTCTATAAACGAGAAAACCGTTTCTTCTTTTAGCTCAGCCAGTGCATAGTCTGCCTGATCATAAACCATTTGAACAAAATCATGGTATTCTTCACTGGCGTGGTGTTTCACATCATCCATGATTTCATTCCAAGCTTCTTCTTTTTGTCTGAGCAATTTGTCCTTAAAATTTTCAAGCTCCATATCTGTGAGAGCTTTTGGCATTTTTCACCTCCGGTGGGATGTATCGTTCATTGTCTGATTTTTTTTTCGAATTTCTAACCCCAAGGCTGTTAGAGCATGGATTGGTCTTTAAAAATAATTCCGGAAAATATCATATTCCCTTTATCTGGGAAGCCCCGGAATTGTTATATTTAACTTAATCATAGACATAACAGTAACCGATTGAAAGGAGAGTTTATCCGATTTTTCTGTAGGACAATGCAGCTATATTTTGTCGGTATTTGTCCTGCAAATTTCCTCAATTAAAAAGGTCCGATTCGATCAATATTCTTCATTAAATAAGTAGACGATCCATTCTTAAGAGATAGTTACTTACTTATTTGTGGATGTCCCGGAAGTTCCACACATTTCAAGGGGAAGCCAAACCTGCGGCCTGCTAATTGGCAGGCGAGGGCGTGGCCAACGTCATTCCATGGCGCCGAAAGACTTTCATCATCATCTCAGGGTCTGGCGGGCCGCCCTTGGCAGCACCGATGACTTCGGCAGCTTCACGGAAGTACGCGGGACCCATTATCGCAGGGGATATGATGACGAGCTGTTTTACATCTTCGCTGCCGAGGTTATCGAAGCGGTGAACCGCACCTCGGGGGATACACAGCGCCTGCCCCGGACCAACCTCGATGGGCATGCCGTCAACCGTCCAGGTAAGGACACCCTCGATGCCATAAAGGATTTCCTCGTAGGCGTCATTCTTGTGGGCCGGCGCCGCCAGCTTCTGCCCGACGGGGACGCAAAATTCGAACACTGAATCATTGCCGTTGGAATCATCACCCGTGAGCAGGAACCGGATCTCTAACGGACCAATTTTGATGGTTTCTTCCGACGGATTGACTTTGATCATACGCTGTTTCATAATTGTGCCCTCCTTTGAATAGCGTTATCCAATATTTCCTAGGAATTTATAATATTTTCAAGTCTCTTGGAATAGGTTTATATTCAGAACAAAATACAGGGTGAGCGGAGAACACTACTGATGGCCGATGTTACGATAGGTCAGGAGCAGGTGCGAATGAACATCAGAAATGAACTGAACAAAAAATTAGAACCTATACGGATGAACTTATATATAAAATCATTAAAGTCAATGCAGATGGATTAAAATATGGCAAGGTTTAATCAGGGGGAAAGATCTGCTGATTTCTATTTCGATCGTTCCTTCTCAATCTCTAAAACATGTTTTTACCTTTTTTCATTTTTGATATATCTTAAACGAATAACCCGGTCGATCAATTTCTAAAAAGTCGTTAATATAAAGATTGTTGCGTTGTTAAGCAGAATGTGGCAGAATGTGGCACAATGTGGCAGCTATGCGGGTCTCCTATCCTAATAGATACTTGGAATGATCATTCGAAATGAGATAAATACGCATCATAAAGAATCTGGAAGCTATCTCAAAATTAGGATTTTCGGTCGAGATCACTTGTCCGGCGTAGCCTTCAGGCGAAGACGGAAGGCATGCGAAAAAATCTACCCACCCCGTCCGTTGACGTGATCCTCCAAAGGCGGATAAATCTTCGACACGCATACTCAAGTATGTCGAGGACTTGATACGAGGGCTCAACGCCGATACTTGTCCGCCTCACCGCCAGCGGCATCTTCGACCGGCGGATCGGGCGAAAAGACATTTTTGAGATGGCTTCTATAAAGGATGCACCGATGAAAGAGGACAAAGACAACAGAGAAAACCAGGAACCTCAAGTGACGGGATTGTCACAAAAAAGAGATGCGGTCTACAAGCCTTTGGACATGGCCATGGCGAAAAAAGGGTTCGATATCGGTAAACGCTCGACCTTGGCTGAAAAGAGCGCCCCTTCGCGTCAAAACTATCTTGAGGAACTGAAACGCGACCTGGACGAAATCACCGAGGAAATCATCAAAACCGAATCCTTGAAGGATATTCTTCCGATGCTTACCACTAAATTTGCCATCGAAAGGAATATCCTGGCCCATGAACGCAATCTGATGTCTGAAGAACAGTCGTTGCTGTCAGAAAAACGAACCCAATTGTCCCTGGAAAGCACGGAATTGTCGGAAAACCGGAGCGGACTTGCCCGGATTCGCACCATGGTGGCGCAACGCAGTGCATTCCTTTCCGAAAAGAGAAGCCTCATGGCTCAGCAGCGCACCTTTCTGGCCAAGGCCCGTACCGAGCTGGCTTTCATACGCACCGGCGTCGCGCTGGTCGCCTTGGCAAGCGGCCTCATGCGGTATTTCGGATTTGATTGGTGGACGGTTGTTGACGTTTCGATTGCGGGGATTGGATCGGCAATGATCATCAGCGGTATTTACTATTACCTTCCCACGCGAAAAAAGGAAGGTAGCCTCATAGGCGTTATGCGGCAAAAGGAAGAGGAGTTGATGCATCGCAAACCGCGAATCATGGTGTTAGATGATGATGTCTCGGTTTGTAACAGCCTCAAAATTTATCTTGGCAAGGCAAAATGGGAGGTCGAGGCCTTCACGAGCCCGTATGTTGCCCGCCATCGTCTGGAAGCTGCTCAATTCGATGTCGTGATCACTGATTTTCTGATGGAAGAAATGACCGGCGTTGAGTTTTTGCGTCACATCCGGCGGCTGTCGCCCGGAACTCATGTGATTCTGATAAGCCGCATGGAAATGATGGATGAATTTGTTAAGAGCGTTAAGGGTGAAATTTTTGACCACCATCCCAAGCCGGTCAATGTGAAGAAATTGAAGGAAAGCGTCAATCGCGCACTTGAAGAAAGAATGTTGATTTAATCATTCATTCGCATTTTTTTAAAGGCCCAAGGTTAGGAGATCAACATGATACGGTTATGGAAGCATCTACATGACGGCAAAGCCCGGGAATCAAAGGCAGAAATGTACTTGAGGAAAAAATACAGCGAGTTTCTGTCCGTGCTCTTTGAAAACGAATACAGCCTGGATTTGATGACCCGGTTGGAGGAAAAATTTTACAACAACAAGCTGATCAGTTTTCCTTACCTGAAAACGATGATTGAAAACCTGTCCAAGCATATTGCCAATATCGTCGAAAGCCTCATTCAGCTCTCGGGCGGAAATTATTTCGTCCTGCGTGAAATCTATGGGCGCCTGAATAAAGAGATCAAGCAGGTGCTCAGAGGCAGCAAAGAGCCCATCTTTACCCCCATGGTCATTCCCCTGGCCATAATCAAAAAAGAACTGGTGGATAAAGTCGGCAATAAGATGGCGAATCTTGGCGACATGCATAACCGTTGCGATCGGCTGGTCCCCTCGGGATTTTCGGCCACGGCCTGTGCTTATGGCTATTTTTTGGAATACAATGGTTTGCCGGAAAAAATAAACGATGTGTTATGCGACCTGAATCCTGATGAAAGCCATCAGCTTCTTGAGGCTGAAAAAGCCATCAAAAAAATCTTCCTCGAAGCAGATATTCCGCCGGAGATCGAAAACGCCATATTGCTTGAAAGTGAAAAGATTGAGAAGGACAAAGGACATCCGCTGCACTGGGCCGTCCGCAGCAGCGCTATCGGCGAAGACCTGGCCGAAAGCTCTTTTGCAGGACAGTTCAGCACGATGCTCAATGTTCCCACTGACCAATTATTGCAATCGTTTAAAGAGGTTGCTTCGAGCAAATACAATGCCAGTGCCATTGTATACCAGCGCATGCGAAACATCCGTGATGAGGATATCACGATGAGCATTGGATTCATGGAGATGATCGATCCGGTATGCTCAGGGGTGATGTATACGCTCGACCCCGTCGAACCCAATCGCCACGAAATGGTGATCAATGCGGTATGGGGCATTGGCGAACTCCTGGTCGAAGGCATTGTCTCAGCGGATGTTTATGTCCTTAACCGTGAACGCGGGTTCGCCGTGGTCCGGGAGGAAACCGCACAGAAAGACGTTTGCCTGGTACGCATGAACGGCGGCGGCCTGCAACAACAGGCCATATCCGAGGATAAGTCCTGCAGCCGCTGTTTGGACCCGCATCAGCTGAGAAGACTTGCCAAAATGGGGATGCAGGTTGAGGCGCACTTCCATGGTCCCCAGGATATCGAGTGGTGTTTTGACCGGGAGGATCGCTTATACTTGCTGCAGGCACGCCCGTTGCAGATTTTCGAAAGGACCGAGCGCAGCTCGCCCAGGCCTGCAGTTGATGCCAAGATGATTGCCGACAATACGCAAACCATCAGTCCGGGGATCGGCTGGGGAAAAGTGCTGAAAGCAAGGAGCGTCCACGATCTGAGCGGACTTCCGGAGGGCACCATCCTTGTTCTGAAGAACTCTTCGCCGCGGTTCATCGGAGCGTTCCACAAAGTCGCGGCTGTGATTGTCGAAAAGGGCAATTGGACGGACCATATGGCCTCTGTGATTCGCGAATTCGGGGTACCTTGTCTCGTTCGGGTTGCCGGTATTTTTGACGCTTTGCATGATGGCCAGCAGGTTACCGTTGACGCTGACGATGGCGTCATCTATGAGGGTATTGTGTCGGCATTGAAACGGGCAAGAGCGGTGTCGCCGACCAAGAGCGCGGATATCGCTATAACAGAGTCGCACCGTTTGCTCGAGATTATGGCCGAACATATTTTCCCGCTGCATTTGACCGATCCGCGGCAAGCGGATTTCGTACCCGAGTCTTGCCGGACCTGGCATGATCTTCTTCGCTTTTGCCATGAGACGGCGCTTAATGAAATGTTCCTTTTGAAGGAGAAAACCCGATTGCGTTCCGCCAAAAACGTTTTCAGGGTTGAAACCGACCTGCCCATTTATTTGTATGTACTGGATATCCTGGGCAATACAATTGAAAAGCGCAACCGGAAAGTCATCGCCGCGAAAGATGTTGTCAGCTTGCCGTTTCAGAAGCTCTGGGAGGGGATGACGGACCCGGAAGTCAACTGGAAAGGGCCGGAAGTCGGGATGTCGTCTAAAGATCTTGTATCCGCCATGCTAAGAACACCGATGTACACGCTAACACAACCAGCGGACAGTAACAGCTACGCCGTGGTCGCCCCGGAGTATCTGAATTTAAGCTTGAGCATGGGCTATCATTATATCATTTTGGATTGCTTTTTATCGGATGACGCTTATAACAATTACATCTCCCTCTCTTTCAAAGGAGGCGCCGCCGAAGCCAGGAAAAGGAGTCTACGGGTAGCCTTTGTCAGCGAAGTGCTGCAGCACATGGATTTTAAAGTGAGGACTTCCGGTGATTTTCTCAAAGCGCGATTGAAGGCCGAAACAGCCCATGAATTGGGAAAGAAATTATTTACCATCGGCCATATTTTTGGTGTGACGCGGCTTTTGGATTTGGCAATGGAAGATGAAGAGACGGTAAAGAAATGTGTCGCCAAGTTTGAATCCCAGGATTATTCGTTGGGATTGACGGAAAATAATTAGAAGGCATCTCAAAAAAGTCTTTTCGTCCGATCCGCCGGTCGAAGATGCCGCTGGCGGTGAGGCGGGCAAGTATCGGCGTTGAGCCCTCGAATCAAGTCCTCAACATACTTGAGTATGCGTGTCGAAGATCCCGTTAACAGACGGGGCGGGTTGATTCTCGGCCTCGCGTTCTTGTCCCGCCCTTTGGCGGGAGATCTCGACCAAAAATCCAAATTTTGAGATGCCTTCTAGAAGTCATTCCCCAAGGGAAGATATTCCTAAAATACCCCCGGATCTTCAGAGGAAGTCTGGTCATCAAAGATGAGCTTCCAAAATTGATAGGGCTGCTCTTTCAGGACGTTGGCCAGTATCCGGTCCTGTTTATAAACATCGTTTCGGAAATGAACAACCCCGTTATTATCTGCCCATGCCGTAATATAAACTATATAGACGGGGACATGTTCATTTAGAAAAATATTTTTACGCCTTGAGCTTTCCAATAAATCCAAAATGGCTTCTTTGGTCCACCGGGGATTAGATTTTAAGAGAAATTCAGCCAGGGAATAGGGCTTTTCCAGGCGGATACATCCGGAGCTGAAGTCTCTTAAGCTCTTGTCAAATAAAGATTTATTCGGTGTGTCATGGAGGTAGACGGCATATTTATTGGGAAATATAAATTTTATTTTTCCCAGTAGATTGTACGGCCCAGAGGTTTGTTGCAGTTTATAAGGAAAGTAAGATTTCGGGGTCAAATTGCACCAACTGATAAGCGCAGGGTCTATTTCAGATGAGTCGTGCTGCCAGTTTTTATATACCTTTATATGTTTTGCTGCCAGGTAAGCAAGGTTTGAGCATACTTTTGGCGCTAGATCCTTCACTGCCAACTTTGTGGGAATGTTCCAAAAGGGATTTATTACGAGATACTGCATTTTTCCACTAAATACCGGTGTTTTTCGATAAGTCTTTCCTACGACCACTCGCATTTCCATAATCGGCCGGCCGCCTTCAACTGCAGACATTTTGAAGTTTGCTATATTGACCAGGATGTATTTATTGCCCAGATCTCTGGGTAACCAACGCCATCTCTCCATGTTGAGTTCGATTTGATGCAATCTCTTCCGGACAGGGATTTTCATAGCCGCAACAGTTTGGCTGCCGGCTATGCCGTCCACTGAGAGTCCGTGACGAAATTGAAATCGCTTTACAGCTTTTTTAAGGTCGCGGTCAAAAAAAGCCGGATTTGGGGTCTCCGTAGCTTTCAAATCTCCCAAGAAGATTAACCGATTTCTTAACATGCGGACCCGTTCATGCGAAACCCCGTATCGTAACGACTCCCCGGCAGGCATGTGGAACGATTCGTTTTTAGCTGCCAGTTCCCGATATTTTTTCAGTGCCGACTGAAGATTTAAATACGCTTGATGGTGCGGTGAAAGATTTTGCAGCGTGTTTCGTATGGCGTGATCTTCTAAGGCATTGTTGAGAACGCCGACCAAATCAATATCCGGATCAAACGATTCCCCTTTTATGTGGACGGTCTCCAGATTCACGAGACCGAACAGCAGATGGGAAGAAAAATTCAAAAACGAGTCGGTTAACAATATATCGAGATCTGCCGCTATGTCCTGATAAATGAGAGACGGTGTATGGCGGTCATCTCTCACTGCGTTGAGTAAAATCTCGATGGCATTAAGGTGATAGTATCCAGGTTTTAAAGCATGCTTTTTGCAGTTTTTAATTTCATCGAGCAAATCATCTGCCAAAAGAAACTCCCCATTTTTCCCCATCCATGCCGGTGAAAAATTCCTTTGTAGATAAAAAGAAGGAACTAGAGATGTGCCGAGAATAAGCTTTGACCGGGATATCAATCGTTTTTTGTCCGAAAATCGCACAACTTTTTTTTGAATAAGTTCGGATATTGTATCAGGGTTGAATATCGAAACAGGGGTTTTATGCGTTTCGGGAATTATTATGGACTTTTGTGGAGGGGATGCCGCACAGCCGGTAATAATGAATAAAATAAGCAAAATCGTTTTTGCAGGTTTCGCGTAATGATAAGAAAAAGCTATCTGTTTCATTATTAAAAAACCATATGATTTCTGTCTTAAGACTTGATCACATCAGCTTGAGGTGGTTTGAAGTCTGCTGTGGATTTTCCGTTTATACAAAATTCGTGGCATAAAACCCAAATTTGTTATAATCACTATCAATTCCCTCAACAATATTCAACTTGCTGTTATTTCTTGCAAAAATCGTGCAAGATTTAACATGATGAGGGGGAATGTGAGAAACTAATAGAATTGCGGATGGTTATCCTAAATTCGCAGTCTTAAAGAAATCAGGTATTGAAATAATATATTACAATTTTTGTAAAACGGTTGACATATTTTGCCAATGCTTAAATCTAAAATCTGTGAAAATTAT
>CAZQAF010000073.1:0-17952 GCA_964591175.1 uncultured Desulfobacteraceae bacterium
CTGCATGGATTCAACAACTGCAATGGGGTCTTTAGCTGTTCGAATCGGCCGGCCAACTACAACATAATCAGCACCATTAATGATAGCATCCTGAGCACTTACAATCCTTTTTTGGTCATCTCCAAGTATTTCGTCACCCGTATCAGGTCGAATGCCAGGCGTCACTATCAGAAAATTATTTCCGAGTTCATTCCTTAGTCGAGGTGCTTCAATGCCTGATGATACAATACCATCACATCCTGCTTCCAAAGCGCGTTTAGCACGATACAACACAAGGTCTTCAATAGGGCCTTCATACCCCATCGCTTTGATGTCTTCATCACCAATACTAGTCAGCACTGTGACTGCAAGAATTTTGACACCGTTTTTTTCCGCTGCTGCTGCCTTAACTATAGGAACATTGCCGATGACTGTTGCAAATGTAATGTTACGGTCTCTCAATTGTCTTATCGCTAATTTAACCGTCTCCGGAACATCGCATATTTTTAAATCACACATCACTTTATGACCACGTTCTGTTATCATGTCGATAACAGGAAACCATCCCCCGATAAACAACTGTAAGCCAACTTTGAAAAAATTGATATGGGAGCCTAATTTATCAACCCATATTTCGGCTTCTTCTTTAGAATATACATCAAGTGCAAAGATAATCCTGTCTTTCAAAGGGATGGCTTTATGGTTCATCAGAAATCTCGTTATATTGTGTGTCAATAAAAAAATAGTACCATATATTGTGGTGTTAGCTATTCATCCCCTAACAATGCCAATCTGATTAGTCAAGGGAATTTTAGAAAATTTCTAATCTAAAATAAGGAATATAATAATCTTTAATAGTTCTAATCAGACGGCCACTCGTGGCAATCCAAAATTAATCCAATTGCGTATGCCGATCGATGGGAATCGCTGTTCGCGATCGATCGGAATACGCAATCGCCTGGGCGTATTCAAATGCGCGATTTTGCTTTATGTGCCTGTGATCAATTCGTAGTCGATGCTTCCCAGTCCTATCTTTTGTGCATATTCCAGTTGCAACAAAGGATTCTGTCGGGGGTGAACCTCTTTAAAGATTTCCTTCCCGCAGGATGCGTTCACGAGGTCGAGGCTGGCTTTGTCGATGGCTACGGGATCGGCCGATGCAAGAATTCCCACATCTGGCGCAATACGTGAGTTTTCAAATGCCCAGCAATCACATTCTTTATTTATCCGCACCGCGAAATTCAAGAAACCGGCCCTGCCTTTTTTGTTCTTTAAAATGGCATAGGTATACTCGACCATCTTCTCCTGGACTTCATCGCCTGCCTCGAAGTCGATAAAAAGCGCCCTGTTGGGACAGGCTGCCACGCAACTTGCACAGCCGATGCATTTGTCCCTGTCGAGTACCGATCTGTCATCTTCCATATGGATGGCGTCAACGGGACAGACTTCCACGCATTCGCCGCAGCCGACACAGTTTTCTTCGTAGAAGGTCGGGGCCGCGTCGCAGTGCTGGGCCAACTTGCCTTCCCTTGTCGCGCAGCCCATACCGATGTTCTTCAATGTTCCGCCAAAACCGGTCAGCGCATGGCCCTTAAAATGGGTCACGGCGAGAAATCCGTCGGCATCCGCATAACATCGGCCGATCTTGGCTGTTTTAATATGCTTTTGATTGATCGGCATCTCCAAGATATGCGCGTTTATTGCCTCATCAGGAATGAAGATGTCTGCGCCCATCGACTCCTTCGTAAACCCGTGTTTCATGGCGACGACGAGATGATTCTGTGAATTGAGGCGCTCGCCGCGATAGAGGGTATTGGCATCCGACAAGAACGGGCTGGCCCCCTTTTTAGCGATTTCATCACAGATAAGGCGGAGGTGATCGGGTCTTACGAAATCGGTAGTGCCTTCCTCGCCGAAGTGCAACTTAACGGCGACTTTGCTGTTCTCTTGGGCAAAAGACAGCACCTTGCTTTCTGCCAGCAACAAACTCAGTTTGGCATTGACGGCGGTGATGCTGTCCGTATCTTTCACCGGCACAAAATATACTTTGCTCTTCATGTAGTTAACCTCTCATGCTAAATTAATTTGTTATCTTATAAATGAAACGTTTAAATGTTTCAGGCAAAAAATTCAAACGTAATGTTTCATCCTATAGTGTTAAAATGCCCATATCAAGTAATAAAATATGACCTCAAATGATCGTAAACAAATTGATGAGGAATAGTAAAAGTTTAAAAATACAGGATCTTGCGCTACTATTAATCGGCTGCGATAAAACGAACATAGGAGAGTTATCATCAGCCGTTTTTTTCATCATTTTGTTTACCCGAAGGGAAAGCCGAGGCTTGCCCGCCTCTGGCTGTGATACCCTATCTCCGTCGTTGCCGAGGGCTCGCGGTAGTCGACACAGCTTCACCCTCGGTCGCCTTGGATCTGGGGCATCGTCGACTTTCGATCAATTGAGGTATGACAATATGTTCCGCTAACCGTATTATGTAATAAAAAACAATTAAACCGATTTCAGAACAAGTTTAAAGGTCTTAAGGAAAATGATTTTAAAGTCAAACTGGGCGCCATTTTAGAAAATGATATTCGCTAATATTATTTCACCAATCGGTTCAGTTATATTGAAGAAAAACTTTCGGGAAGCATTTTGACATAATGTTTCATGTCTTATCGCCGGAATCCGCAGTTCTGCAAACGCTCTTTTCAGAACCGCCGGTTCCGAAACAAATAATATATTGATTTCAATATGTTATATCTCATCCTGTAGACCCAAACATCCCTTTTCGCGAATGAATGGATCCGTTCCGGTCTCAATCGTTCTGACAAGTTCGTCGGTTTAATAAAAAAGTTTAAGATAACAATATCTTACGATTTGGCACGAAACCTGCTAATTTCATCTTTCCAGCAAATTTAATCCATGAGAACATGGACTGAATTGACCATCATTGAAGGAGACGACCATGGGCTGGAAATTTTGGCAAAAAAATCAAACCTCAGCGCCGGCGGACGGAAAGGCTCAAAGACTGAGCAAGCCGAGTGATCTTCCCCAGGAAGTCGGCCGGTATTTGGTAGTGGATCAAGGCTTGGATCCGGATTGGGTATGGCATCTGAAATGTGTAAAAAAACCGATGGAAAACGCCAAAAGCGCTTTCGATGTCCGTATCTTCAGCCCGGCCACCACGGCGCAACACGACGTGAAAGTCAGAGACTATACTTCGCTGGATGACCACATGGACCTGGTCATATTTGCCGGTTGGTATGATAAACAGACGCGACATGTCCAACTGGAGCGACTCATCAGAGAAGCCGTGTAGAAGCCATCTCAAAAAAATCTTTTCGGCCGATCCGCCGGTCGAAGATGCCGCTGGCGGTGAGGCGGACAAGTATCGGCGCTGAGCCCTCGCCTCAAGCTGTCGATATACTCGAGTATGCGTGTCGAAGACTTGTCCGCCTTTGGCGGATCCCGTTAACGAACGAGGCGGGTTGATCCTCTGTTTCTATTTTGGCATGTCCGCCCGTCACATCGAACCATCCTCTTTTGTCCGCTATCTCCCATCCGCCATGCCTTAAATTTCTGTCGAACATCGCAAAAAATACTTGACTAATTCCAATTGCTAATTTAAATAGAAATTTGAAATAAATTTATATGGGAGATGCTTGATGAGAAAACAACGCATCGATGGTCAGGAAACACGCCGGAACCTGTTGACCGCTGCCAGTGAAATCTTTGCCAAAAAAGGCTTCAGGGATGCCACCATTGCGGAGATTTGTCGCCAGGCCAATGCCAATGTGGCTGCCGCAAATTATCACTTTGGCGGCAAGGAGGCCCTTTATGTGCAGAGCTGGCGCTTTGCCTTTGAAAAATCCTTGAATACGTATCCGCCCAACGGCGGCGTGGCCGAAGATGCTTGCATTGAAGAGCAACTGCGGGGGCGGATTATGGCCATCATGCGTCGGGTCATCGATCCACAAAGTTATGAATTGGATATTTTTTACAATGAGATGGCCAACCCGACGGGATTGCTGGCCGGTGCCGTACAGCAATCCATAGAACCGATCTTTCGGGGCTTTGCCACCATTGTCCGGGAATTGTTGGGGAAGCAGCCCGCCGAACAGCAGGTTCGGCTTTGCCTGATGAGCATCCGCGCCCAATGTTTCGGCCCCTTGATGCGCGAGCGGCGCCGGAAGATCGCTTCGCCGGATCCGCTCCCCACGAGTTCCGAATGGAATTTGGATGATCTGGAAACACTGGTGGACCACGTGACACGCTTCAGCTTAGCAGGCATCCGAGAGATCAGAAGTTGGAAGGAAAGTGCGACAAGCGCCGGACAACATGCTTAGTTCCGGATACAGGAAGCATTCTATTATAACAAAAGGACAATTATGAAACCCATCATCAAACCCATCATTGCAGCGCTGATCGTTCTCGGCCTGATCGGCGCAACGGTCGCCTGGTATCAGAAAAGCAACAACGAAGGTGCGGACATTTTTCGAACGGTCCAAGTAACCCGCGGCGACTTACGGCTCACCATCAGCGCCACGGGTACGGTTGAACCCGAAGAAGTGATCGATGTGGGGGCTCAGGTTGCCGGCAGGATTCTGTCATTCGGCCGGGATGTCAACGGCAAGACCGTGGATTACGGTTCCGTGGTGGACGAAGGAACCGTCCTGGCCCGTATCGACGATTCGATCTATTCTGCCGATGAAGCCGGTGTCGAAGCCCAGGTCCAGTCCGCCAAAGCCGGTCTTCAGCGTGCCGAAGCCGACCTAGACCAGATGAAAGCCAAACTCCACCAGGCCCAACGAGACTGGCAGCGCGCCCAAAAGATCGGTCCTTCCGAGGCGTTGGCCCAGGCCAGCTACGATGCCTATCAGTCCAATTATGAGACAGCCAAGGCCAACGTTGCGGTAGGTGATGCGGCCATTCTCCAGGCCAGGGCCAACCTTGCCCAGGCCCGGGCCGAGCTGCAACGCGCCCAGCGCAACCTAAGCTACTGTACGATCAAATCGCCGGTCAAAGGCGTTATCATCGACCGGCGTGTCAATATCGGACAGACCGTCGTGGCGAGCCTCAACGCCCCCAGCCTGTTTTTGATCGCCAAGGATCTGACACGCATGCAAGTCTGGGTGGCAGTCAATGAGGCGGATATCGGTAAAATTCACCCCGGCCAGCCGGTGAGCTTCACCGTGGATGCTTTTCCAAGTGAAACCTTCCAAGGTACGGTGGGTAAAGTACGGCTGAATGCCGCCATGACACAGAACGTCGTCACCTACACTGTGGAAATCATCACCGACAACCCAAAAGGACGTCTGTTGCCTTACCTGACGGCCAATGTAAAGTTCGAACTGCAGCGTCTCGATAATATCTTGCTGGTACCCAACGCCGCGTTGCGCTGGAATCCCAAGATCGAGCAGATCGCTCCCGATTTTCGAAAAACCATCGATCAATCCGATTCAAAGACGGATCGTGCGTTTGCCGAAACAGATCAAAAGCTTGTTTGGGCCCTTCAAGGACAGTATGTTCGGCCGATACTGGTGCATACCGGTCTGAGTGACGGCATAATGACCCAGGTCCAGGGTAAGGATTTGTCCGAAGGACTGGCGGTCGTTACCGGCATCCGGGACCGGAAGACCGAATCGGCCGCTACCCGAAACCCGTTTACCCCGCAGTTTTTGCGGCGCAGCCGAAATCAGGGATCAAGCGCAAATTCGGACCGGTCCGGAGCAAAATAATTATGAAACCGATCGTCAAACTGAACGACATCCACAAGACCTATCAAATGGGCGATATCGACGTGCCGGTGCTCAAGGGAGTTTCGCTGACGGTGGCACGAGGCGAAATGGTGGCGTTGATGGGTTCGTCCGGGTCCGGCAAGAGTACGTTAATGAATATCCTGGGGTGTCTTGACAGGCCCAATTCGGGATCTTATTGGCTTGACGGTGAAGAAGTGGCCCAACTCTCAGCCAACCAGCGCGCTTTGCTGCGCAACCGTAAGTTGGGATTTGTTTTCCAGAATTTTAACCTTCTGCCGCGTACCAGCGCCCTGGATAATGTCGCCATGCCGTTGTTGTATGCGGCCGGCCATATTTCCGAGCGCAACGCCCGGCAGCGGGCTACGGAGATGCTCGGCCTTGTCGGACTGAAGGACCGTCTGAATTATGAACCATCGCGGCTTTCCGGCGGCCAGCAGCAGCGGGTTGCCATCGCCCGGGCCCTGATCAATCGTCCGCCTTTGCTGCTTGCCGACGAGCCCACCGGCAACCTGGACTCGCGTACCAGCCAAGAGGTTCTGGAAATGATCCGGCAGCTCAATCAAAAAGAAGGCATTACCATTATTATGGTGACCCATGACCCCGCGGTGGCCCGGCATGCCGGGCGCCTCATCCACATCCACGACGGTATCATCGTTGACGGCGCTTTCGGCGATTTTAAGGAATTGTCTGCATCTCCGGCAGAATCCGAACTCCCGCCGGAAAATGAGAGAGAGGCAAAATGAGAGGCTACCGTACTATTCAAACGGCATTAAAGGCCCTGCGGCGCAGCCCCATGCGGGCGATGCTGACGACATTGGGCATCGTCATCGGTGTCGGCGCCGTCATCGCGATGATGGAGATCGGCGCCGGCTCTTCAGCGGCTATTCGCAAGGCGATTTCCAGCATGGGGGCCAATGTCCTGAATATAAGACCCGGTGCGGCATCAAGCGGCGGGGTGACCTTCGGAGCGGGCAGCGTCACCACGCTTTCGCCCGATGACGCGGCGGCCATTTTGCGGGAATGTCCGGCCGTTCGCGACGCCTCTCCCCTCGTCCACACCCGAGCCCAGGTGGTTTACGGCAGCCGCAACTGGGTCCCGACATTCATCTACGGTGTATCGCCGGCTTATTTGGATGTGCAGAACTGGACCATGGATGAAGGCGAGCTCTTCACAGAACGGGATGTCCTCAATGCCAATAAGGTCTGCGTACTGGGCAAGACCCTGGAACGTGAACTGTTTCAAGGAGCATCGCCTTTAGGAAAGGAGATCCGCATCAAAAACGTCTCCTTCATGGTTGTAGGGGTGCTCCGCGCAAAGGGAGCCAATATGATGGGTATGGATCAGGACGACATCATCATAGCGCCGTGGACCACGATCAAGTACCGTGTAACGGGTGCCGCACTTGAAGACACCAACCAGAGCGGGAGCAGCGGTTCTTCAAGCAGCACGGTGAATACGCTGAGCAACCTCTACCCGGGCGGCCAACCCAGCCTCTACCCGGAGCGGTCGGAAATCCAGGCCGCCGACAATCCCATGCCGGTCCGCTTTGCCAGTATCGATCACATTCTGGCGGCGGCGCGGAGCAGCGATGATATTCCTGCCGCGATACACCAAATCACCACGGTGCTGCGCGAACGTCACCATATTCGCCCGGGACAACCGGACGATTTCAGCATTCGTGACATGACGGAGATGTCCAACACCCTCTCGTCAACCACGACGTTGATGACCAATCTTTTGCTTTGCGTGGCCATGATCTCTCTGGTGGTGGGCGGCGTAGGCATCATGAATATCATGCTGGTTTCGGTTACGGAACGGACCCGTGAGATCGGTCTGCGTATGGCCGTCGGCGCTCGAAGCCGTGATATCCTGCGGCAGTTTCTGGTGGAAGCCGTGGTCCTCTGTCTGGTCGGCGGGGCTTTGGGCATTCTGCTGGGTCACGGCGGATCGCATTTGGTGCGCCTGTTGCTTCACTGGCCGGTGGAAACCTCTTTTACGGCCATTATTGCCGCCGTATTGGTCTCGGCCGGTGTCGGCATTGTTTTTGGATTCTATCCGGCCTGGAAAGCATCGCTCATGGATCCCATCGAGGCCTTGCGCTATGAATGAGCGTCTTCTTAAATAAAGGAAAAAGCAATGTTTAGTATGGGTCACAAGTCATCGGTCAATTTAAAAAACTCGCCCCAAGCGTTTCTCTGTCAATTTCCGGAAGGCCGCCGTTTACGGCATTTCGCAAAATTCTCACTGGCCCTGATGGCCTGTCTTGGCATGGTTCTGATATCAGGTTGTGCGGTGGGCCCTGATTTTCACCGGCCGCAGGTTTCGGTACCCTCAGGATGGGCCGGTCCCACCGCTAATCCCGTACAGCAGCCGGCGGCGTCAGGCAGTCAGAAATTGGCCGACTGGTGGACCCTCTTTCAAGATCCCACCTTAACCTCGCTCATAGACCGAGCTGTTGCCTCCAATCTTGATCTCAAGCTGGCCGAAGCTCGCATTCGTGAGGCCCGTGCAGCCAAAGGTGTGGCCGCCGGGGGTCTGGGCCCGGCACTCGCCGGCTCGGGTGCTTATCAGCGTAGCCGTTCTTCGGCGGAAAACCGAACGGGCGCGTCTGCCGGCGATCAATACCAGGCCGGCTTCGATGCCGGCTGGGAAATCGATATTTTCGGCGGGCAACGGCGCAATCTGGAGGCTGCCGACGCTGATCTGCAAGCTGCGGTCGAGACGCGGCGGGATGTTCTTGTGAGCCTGACAGCCGAAGTGGCGGTAAACTATATCAACCTGCGTACCTTCCAGCAACAACTCGTTATTACCCAAAAGAACCTTGCCGCCCAAAGGCACAGCGCTCAACTGACCCGGCAGCGGTTCGAGGGCGGATTTGTGAGCGGTCTGGATGTCGCCAACGCCGAGGCCCAAAGCGCCACCACCGCCGCCCAGATTCCCTTGCTGGAATCATCGTCTCGACAGGCGATTTACAGTCTGAGCGTCCTTTTGGGTGAACCGCCGGCTGCTTTGGCGGCGGAATTATCTCCGACGGGAACCATTCCAGGCGCGCCGCCGGAAGTGCCGGACGGTGTGCCGTCTGAACTGCTGCGCCGCCGCCCGGACATCCGAAGGGCCGAAGCCCAGATTCATGCGGCTACGGCACGCATCGGCGTGGCCACGGCTGAACTGTTTCCCAAGTTCACCATTGCCGGTTCCGCCGGCTTTCAATCCAATAATTTCAGCTCTTGGTTCGACTGGGTCAACCGATTCTGGTCTTACGGTCCGTCAATGAGCTGGCGTTTGTTTGAAACCGGCCGTATCCGCGCCGGCGTGGAATTGCAAAAAGCATTGCAGGAGCAGGACGTCATCGCCTATCGTCAAACCGTATTATCCGCCCTGCAAGAGGTTGAAAACGCGCTGATTGCATCCGCCAAGGAGCAGGCGCATCGAGAGGCGCTGGCATCTGCCGTAGCCGCCAATCGCAAGGCCGTATCCTTGGCTGAAACGCTTTACACCGAGGGGCAGACCGACTTTTTAAATGTACTGCAGGCCCAGGGCGCCCTGTACGCCACCGAAGACGCTCTGGTACAAAGCACCAGCACCGTTTCCACCAATCTGGTGGCCCTTTACAAAGCCCTCGGCGGCGGCTGGCAGTATAATCCACCTGCAAAGGCGACTGCGCTTGCAGAATAAAATCATGAGCAAATAAACCTTTCCGTCACAACCCTCCCTCCCACAATAGGGATTGAACATTTTTTATACACGCCCCCCACTGCCCGTTCAAAAAGGAAAGGGGGGAAATTTCCCCCCTTTCTTAGAATCGATCTGAAAGCTTGTATGAAAATCAGGCGTGGATGATTTTATTGGCCTGTTTTCACGCGCTTGGATCTATTTAACTCCCATTTTCGCCAAAGTCTCCATATCTGCTTTCCCGGTTGGCTTCAGGTTGTTAGCCTTTTGGTATTTCATAATGGCCTGGCGTGTGTGCTTGCCCATCATGCCGTCTTCCTTGACTTTATAACCGGCATCGTTCAGCGCTTTTTGAACGGCCATGATTTTTTCACTCTTCATGGCTTTTTTGGCCATTTTCTTATGGGTCTTCATTGCCGGTTTTGCCTCGGATTTCATGGGCGCTTTCATTTCAGGCTGTGCCGCAGGTTTTGTCATCTCTTCAGCAGCGAAAGCGGTTTTTACGCTCCCAAAAAACATCGGCCCGGCAATAAAGGCCAGAAAGGCGATAAAAATAATACCATACATCAGTCGATCTGTTTTCATAACGTTCTCCTTTTAAATTACTTGTTCGATGATTAAAAAAAAATTAAATCCGTATCCTAAAATATTTAGCAAATTATGTGCCAAAACCATATCGTATCGATATGATGAGATTTCTTATCGTTTACTCGGAAATATTCATTTGAATTGGAACTGCGAATTCTGAATCTTTGGGATGGTTTAAAATTTCAGTAAGTATGGAAAAATCAGCAAGTTTAAAGCCGTCTTCACCAAAAAGCATCTCTTATCGGTAAGGATGTTATTTAATTTAATATCGCTTCCGCCGCCCGGCTCGAAGGCCGGGGCTTGCCACAAATATTCCCGTCAAACTCAAAAAATAGATAAGAGGAACAGCCGGTTCCGATTTTGGATAATGGGAACTTTAAATTCCTAAGCTTATTCAAAATCGGTTTTTTTTTGGCAATATCCGATCAGAAGGCAATCTGGCATAACCTTTTTAGGATAATCCGTCGGATCCGCTTTTATGAATTGATGGCTTGACATTTTAAAAGGACATACTACCATAAAGCATTGCAAATAAACGCTTCATGTGTGCGAATTATCCGGGGCAGAACCCTCGATATATAGTCGGCCCATTAAAGGAGATAAATATGTTTGACGAAAACGCACTCAACACCGTCGATCTGTCCGTAAAACAAGACAAACTTTACCTGGAAGAATCTTTCACCGACCTTGATATGGCGTCTATCCGCCGATTGACGCCGGTCAAACCCAACGGGGTGAAAGATAAAAGCCGAAAACAGATTTTTATAGGGCATCTGAGTTTAATGACCCCCCAGGGACCGCTCCCCGTTCAGGCGCCGATCGAGGCCAGGAACCTCAAAGAAGCCATGGACATATATCCCGAAGTGATGAAATCGGCTCTGGAAAAGATGGAAGCGGAAATCAAAAAATTGCAGCAAAAACAAGATTCCCGCATTATCGTTCCCGGAAGTTGATGCCGCTTCCTGTATATGCCTCAGGTGCAGCACAATGGAACGAAGAAGAATCGATAGGATTATAAAAAGGAGATAATAATGAAAAAAGTAGATTATATGTCCATTGCAGACAAAGCAATGGAACAGATAAAAAAAGGGGCATTTTTGACGGTAAAATCCCATGAGGGACTCAACACCATGACCATCGGCTGGGCGGCCATCGGTTATATCTGGACAAAACCTGTTTTTATGATCGCTGTCAGAAATTCCCGGTATACCTATGAGGTCATTGAAAAGGCCAAAGATTTCACCGTGTCGGTTCCATTGAGCGACATGCACGATGCGGTGATGTTTTGCGGAACCAAGTCCGGACGGGATGTGGATAAATACAAGGTTTGCAATTTGAAACTTGTTGACAGCCAGACAGTGGTTTCACCGATAATCAGCACCCCCGGCATCCATTTTGAATGTAAAATCGTTTATAAATCCGCCATGGACCCGGATTATCTGGATGAAGCATACATGAAATTATATCCGCAAAACGATTATCATACCCTGTATTTTGGTGAAATCCAGGAGTGCTACGAGATTGGATAGGCTTTTAAAAAATATGCATGAAAATCCCTTCGGCGGATCAAAACCGACTGAAAAAATGACCTGTATAATCTGCTTGACTTTTTTCAACAATATCTTATAATTCGATTAATCAATAAAGGCCCGTCCTTAATTGGCGGGCCAGTTTCGTTCTGAAGGAAATATCCATTTGTCAAAGTGGCATCCTGCAGTTTGGAACTATGAGAATTCTTTTGAAAGGAGGATGCCCATATGACGAATGGAATCGTAAAATGGTTTAATAGCAGCAAAGGCTATGGATTCATCGAGCAGGAAGATGGTCCGGATGTGTTTGTACATCATTCGGGGATCAATTCAACCGGTTTCAAAACGCTGAATGAAGGCGACCGGGTCACCTTTGACATAGAACAGGGACAAAAAGGCCCGGCTGCAACCAATGTCACGGTGGTCTAACTTAAATTTTTATCACGATTAAGGGGCATCCCCCAGCAGATGGGGGATTGCCCTTATTTTTTTACGAGGAAAATTTTTCATGTTTTATGAAGCAATATTTCAGCCGTCGGACAAAATGAATTATAACACTGATGTGAAAAAACTTGCAGGAAAACGAATTGCCGTACAAGATGGATGGCTCATTGAAGACGGCCCTTTCAAGGGGCAGCATTGCTTTTATATCCCGAACTCAACCGTTGGTTGGATCCCCCAGTGCGATCTTTTGGAGTTAAAACCGATATCCCTTGCCAAATGGCAAGAAATGGATAAAATTTTAGGGCTCAGCGGTTAATCTTTAAGCATATTTTGTTTTGTCGGATTGATTTTGGCAAAAATCCTTTGCAAAACCTTTCGGTGTGCAGTTCATCCGTCAAGTAAAACCGCCGGACAAAGCGGCTTTTTGGCCAATAGCCCGGCGCGAAACTCGTGCTATTTGCATACCCCCGGGATGATTTGATGAAAACAGGTGAATTTAAGAAAAGAACCGGCATTGCCGGCATACTTGAAAAGGCGGAAATCAAGGAGTATTTTAATACGCTTTTTATCTTGGTCGGCGGTATTGAATTTGTTATATTTATCGCCCATTTCATTGGTTCCTTGGGCCCTGAAAAGGGTCCGTTTCCCTGGAAACAATATTTCTTCGTTGCTTTTATGGCGCCGATCGTATTGATGTTTATCATCGGCCTAATTGTGATCGGGTTTAATTTCTATCTTTACGGCAGTCAACAGGCGCCTTTTGACCTTGAAGAGAGTCCCTTTGTCGGGACCAAAATGAAACGGTTCGGACATAGTTTCAAATTTTTGTTTTCCATCATTCAACAAATGCCGGTTCTTGCCGGTTTATTTATTTTAGGAATCGGTTCGGTTGTTTTATTCAAGCTCGATGTTATCCTGAAAATATTGGGGCATATTGGAGAAAAGACGGCATTTTATGTTTTCATTCTTCTTTGTGCGCTGGTATCCGGCGTGTTGATTTTCTTGATTTTTTGGCTCTACTGGCAGTTTAAACTCCAAAAATACAATATACAGAAAGAATGGGAATATAAACAAAAAGTGATCGAGATGTCGGGTCTCATCATTCTCGATGATCATACGGTGTGCAATCAAGAGGGGAAAGTCATCTCCTATGACGGATCGATCAAAGCGACGGGGGATAAAAAGAACACGGGGCTGCTGCCCGCCGACAAACTGCTGCTGAAATAAGATATCCAAGGATTCAACTTTCCGCGGACCCATCAAAATAGATTTTTTGCAATCAAAACCCGGTCCTTTGGGCTCGGATTCTTTACTTCTTGGTTCCGAGTAGATCGTGATACACCCTGGTTAAACAGATAAAAGCGTCATGATCGCCGCCTTTGTCCGGGTGGAGCTTTTGAATCCTTTGCCGGTAAAGCCGAACCAGGTCTTTTCGACTCATCTGTTTCAAGGCCTCCGGAGATGCTTTGAAAAGAGCGCCGGCCTTGCTCAGATCGGTTTTTCGGAATTTTAAGGGAGGACGATAAGCCCTGTGACTGTTGATAAATTTTCGAATATATTCTTCAATAAATGATTTCGGGGCGTAATCGTAATCGAAATACAGGACCACATAACGAATCAGGTATTCGTGCAAAACATCCCCGGTTTCCATGCCGTTCCAGTACATTTGGTCGCTGTTAAGACGGCAGATTTCTTCCAGGAAATGTTCATCCACCGCCCTTTGATCCAGCATCTTCGGTGCTGTCTGGGTAAACCACTGCGTAAAAAAATCCTGAAGGTTAAAGATGACGTAGGTATAGGTTTTATATTCCCGGACATTTAGGATTTTTTCCATCTCCATGAATTTCTGTTCGATTTCGTCTCTGGATTTATCCGCCAATATCCGGAACAGTTTTTGGGGTACACAGCCGATATTGCCCTGGTTCGTTCGGCCGCACCTTAAGTAAAGGATACGACGCCGATCGAAAATGTGATACCTTGCCGGGGTTGTATTTTGGGCTGTTTGGGTTTTTCTCAGCTTCAGGTTTTTCTGACGGTTTCGAAAAGTTTCCAGCGCTCTTCTGATGTCCGGGTCCAGAAAGCGCCAGAATATATCCTCCAGTTCATCGCCTTTCGGATAAACATCCAACGCATTCAACTGTTCTTCCACGGATTCATGAATATAAAACGAATTTCCCCCGGGATAAATGATATGTTGGCCGGGATCGGTTCCAAGATCAAAGAGATTTCGGCTCAAAAACCGGTTCTGATGGGAATATGTTTCACGAATGAAATAATGCGCCCGGCCGTTGATTTGTTTTGTTGCAAGATACACGATGATTGTCCTTACAGGATTCGCTCGAGTACATCTCGTTAATATCGTTCTACGGGGCAAGCGCACCCCCTGAACGCATACGATTTTGCTCGATTAAGTCCCGACATAAACCCGCTTGACCCGCGCAGACACGCCGCAGGTTAACTCGTAGGGTATTGTGCCGATACTTTCAGCGATGTCAAGGACTTGTATTGAATCCTTTTCATCATCCCCCCATACCATTACCGGATCGCCGGGATGAATCGGATCATCTCCGACGTCGATCATAATATGATCCATGGTGACCCGGCCGACCAGGGGATATTGCTTTCCGCGAATCGACACCTGGGCCTTATTGCTCAGGCTGCGCCGAATTCCATCGGCATAACCGACGGGCAATACGGCGATGGTCGTGGGTTTTTTTGATGTCCATTGTCTGCCGTAACTCACCGGAAAATCGGCAGGAATTTTTCGAAGGTGGGCGACGAATGTTTTCAGCGTCATGACCTGTCGGATGTCTATCGAGCGCGAGGCCTCCGATGATGGATAGTGTCCGTACAGCAAAATGCCGGGCCGAACCGCATCAAAAGCGCTTTCAGGTAAATCCAGAACAGCCCCGCTATTGGCCATGTGAATGACCGGCGGCATTTTGCCTTTTTCTTTCACCTGGCGAAGAATGTCCCGAAACTTTGATAATTGCAAGTTCGCGTAAGTCTTGTCTGATTCGTCAGCGGTGGAAAAATGTGAATAGAGTCCTTCCCAGACACAATATTTGGACGCCGAAAGCGCGTTAAAGAAATCAGGTTCCTGATCGAACAGAACGCCGATTCTCCCCATGCCGGTGTCAATATTGACATGCACATTCGCGGGTTTTTCCTGACCGGCCTTTTCAATCCAGCGGATGTCTTCTTTTCCGAACAGGCTGATTCTGAACCCGGCTTTTATGGCTTCCGGGATTTCATTGGGAAACAGCCGTCCAAAAATCAATATGGATTGGGATATCCCGCTGTCTCTTAGTTCCAAGGCTTCTTGGAACTGTGCCACTGCAAATCTTGTAACCCCTTCTTTTACAAGCCGGCGGGTCACGGCGACAGCGCCATGGCCGTATGCATTCGCTTTGACCACCGGGATGATACCGGAAGGCGCCACTTTTTTTCTGATGGCATTGACGTTATGAACCAGATGGTTCAGGTTGATTTGGGCAACTGTTTTTGACGTCATTTATCTGCCTTTAGGTTTCAATAACATGTTATCGATCAGGCGGGCTTTTCCGACCTTTACGGCAAGGGCCATTCGTGCCGGTCTGTCGATGGTTTCCATATCTTCGAGGGTTTCCGGATCGCAGATGGCGATATAGTCGATTTCGGTTTCCGGGTGGGATCGGATCATTTTTGCCGCTTTATCGATGATCCCGGCAGTGTCTTTTTGCCCGTTTTCAACAAGTTCCTGTGCTTTTTTCAATGACTGGTTAAGGGCCAGCGCACTTATTCGCTGATTTTCGCTCAGGTACGTGTTGCGTGAACTCATGGCGAGTCCGTCCGGCTCCCTGATGGTTCGGGCCCCGACAATTTTTATATCAAAATTGAGATCACGCGCCATTTGGCGGATGACCGTGAGTTGCTGATAATCTTTTTCGCCGAAAATCGCTACGTGCGGCTTAACGATGTTAAACAGTTTTGTAACGACGGTGGCGACACCTCTGAAAAATACCGGTCTCGACAGGCCGCAAAGGTGTTTCGGGAGTTTTTCCAGTTCGACAAACGTCTGAAAGTTTTCCCCATACATCTCTTGGGCATCCGGAGAGAACACCGCAGTGACACCTTCTTTTCGAAGCAGGTCAAGGTCCCTCTCAAAATCTCTGGGATAGCTCTCCAAATCTTCACCCGGGCCGAACTGTGCAGGATTTACGAAAATACTCACCACCAAATCATCACCGTATTTTCGACCCTCTCTGATCAGAGACAAATGCCCCTGGTGGAGAAATCCCATGGTCGGTACCAAAACGACGGTTTTCCCTTCCTGGCGCATTTTATCGGATCGCGCCTGCATATTTTTGATGACGGGTATAATTTCCATGGCATTCATATAGAAGCCACCTCAAAAAAGTCTTTTTGTCCGATCCGCCGGTCGAAGATGCCGCTGGCGGTGAGGCGGACAAGTATCGGCGTTGAGCCCTCGTCTTCCGTCTTCACCTGAAGGCTACGCCGGACCAGTGATCTCGACCGAAAATCGTAATTTTGAGATAGCTTCTAAATATTTTTATCCTGTTTTGTGTTGATCGGTCAGGGTTTTAAATAGCATAAATCAAGGGTGATGCAAAGTCAATCAGAGCGTTAAGAACACGAAATGAAATGATAAATTGCATTAGTTGACAAAGAGAACTGATATATCCTTTGCCAGATGGAACACTTTCTGCGAGACACTTCCCAATAAAAATTCCTTAATTCCGGTTACCCCCCTTTTCCCCATGACAATAATATTATAGCCGGATTGGGCTTCTTTGATAATATCTCTGGCAACGCCGTTTTTTTTAAGTTCTGCTTTAATGGTGATATGTTGTTCGTCAAATCCCGCATCCGTAAGTATGCTTTTACTTTTTTGCAGTGCCTTATCAACCAGCTCTTTCTTTTTCTCTTCGAGCAGGCAAAAAGAACTTTGTTCAGAGGTAAAGTAGGGCGTTAATTCCGGGCTGTTCATTTCACACATGGTCGCTGTGTCTTGAACAACATTAAATAAGGTGATTCGGCTGCCGGTGGTAAAGATCTCCGCTACAAATTCAACGGCACGCATCGCATTTTCAGAATCATCAATCGCCACCAAAATTTTTTTAGCCATCGTTCATCTCCTTCCTTTAAACTGATATACTGAAGCGGGTTTATGTTCACATGACGTATGCCAGCTTGCAATGATAACTTCAAGGGAATTTCATGCTTTGGGTTAAAATACTTAATCAGGTTCAACGGTTCAGTATTTACGGTTTCGCTAACCCTGCATTATGAGGGGGAAGGCGGGCTGGGGCTTTCGTCGTTCTATGGCGGGTTGTCCGGGCAGTTTAACGTCTTGCCCAGGACCAAAGACAGCAGCCGTTGCTGCAATGTGCGATTCTGGGTATCGTGAAACGTTTCATAACCTTCACCTCCTGTTAGGGTTTTTCCGAGAAAACGGCAGTCATAGCGCGATATTTTTAATTTTTCCGCCCATTGATGGAGAAATCGAATAATACGGGTCCGTAGATGTCGTTGAGACGATTTCTTCGGAAATCGATTCTTTCACGCTTTTGTACCGGCAATGTAAACATGTCCAATATTCCCAATGCCTTTTGCTGGCATGGTCCAAACAGTTTCCATAGTAGGGACAAAAGATGTTTTTGTAGCCTTTGGTCCGGATAGGCTTTCTATATGTTCTCATTCGTATACTCCCTGTTAAGGACTAATGTACTGAAGGTCCTTGATAACACAGCTTATTAGTAATACCACAATGTGGTTGTGTCAACTGTTTTTTAGAGCGCGTTTTCGTTTCTTAACGAAAACAGGCAGAATCGTAACGAAATCTGCCTGTTTTATGTCTGTATTTTTGTGAAGTCATTGATATCGATCGATTACAGTCGTCGTTCAATGAATTTGAAGCTGTATCAAAAAAGTCTTTTCGTCCGATCCGCCGGTCGAAGATGCCGCTGGCGGTGAGGC
>CAZQAF010000074.1:0-10341 GCA_964591175.1 uncultured Desulfobacteraceae bacterium
ATATTATCTGTCTTTTTCAGGAGGTTTTAATTTCATTCCGAAGATATAGATAAACGCCATCCCGATCATGCCGATCAATCCGGCTCTTCTCATATCTTCGAGGCTTGCATAGCTGGATACATAGCGGTAAAAGACATATCGCGGATCGAGTTGAGTCGCTTTGTTGAGATCGGCACTGGCCAACGCCTTCCTGCCTAATGCTTGATACGCTTTGCCTCGTGTCCTGTAAACATCGGACAATATTCGCTGATCGCTTTCAAGGGCAATGGCCTTGGTGGCATCCTGAATCGCTTCATCCAGTTGACCGTTCAACCGTAAGGCTTCCGCCCGGTAGCTCAGCGCAGCGGCCATTTCAGGTTTCAACTCGAGGGCTTTGTCAAAATTGACAATGGCTTTTGGGTAGTTTCCGATTTTGAGATACCCCATCCCCAGCATCTGGTAGGCATTGGCTTTATTGGGAACCAGATGGATATAATGGGAAAAATCCTGGATGACCTTGTCCCATTTTTCCTGAAAATAATAATTCAGTCCGCGTTCTTCGTAGGCCGGCGCAAACCCGGGATTCAACTCCAGGGCCTTGGTGAAATAATGGATCTTTTTATAGGCAAATGAGGTTTTCATTCCCAGGTTGAAATAATGGGCGGCATTGCCTTCAAAAGCGTAGGCCTGGGGCACCTGTTTGGACCACAGGGCGGTCATCAAGAGTGTAAGCAAGCAGATGGTTATTTTTTTCATGTTCTTATCTCTCTTCTAATGTATTTTTACAAAATTGTTCTTACGAAATGATCAATTTAATACCTGGACACGGTCAGCAGTGTTTTTGAGAATGTTAGCCGAAAGATATGTTGGAGCATGCGTATCACTGTCGATCCGACAGCGCACCGGACATTTAATTCGACTTTTTCCTAACATATGGCACGGTTTCCGGTTTGCAAGATTTAGCATCAAATTTTTATCAATGTTTATCCAGGTCGTATCGCTAATCACCGCTAAATATAGCATTAGCAAATATCGTTCCAAAAAGAAGCTGGTGAAAACTTAATTTTATTCATCGTTTCATCCGGTTGTCTTTTTGAATGGTCGAGAATTCAGAATGTGAAAGAGGGCATCGGTAAAAATCGGATACAAATATTTTACAGTTTGTAAAGAATTTTGACGTTACTTCCGCGCTATTCTATATCTGCACGATACAACCGAAGACTGTTGGAAACCACCGAGATGCTGCTGAAAGACATGGCCAGGGCCGCTAAAATAGGGTGAAGCTGTTTTAGAAAAAACGGAACATCAGGAAAAGGTGCAAGAATACCGGCGGCAACGGGAATAAGGACGATGTTGTAAATAAATGCAAAAAACAGGTTCTGCCTGATGGTGGCCATGGTGGCGCGACTGATTCGGATGGCCCTGGATACGCCGATCAAACTCCCGCCGGACAAGATGACATCTGCAGTTTCGATGGCAACATCCGTTCCGGTTCCGATGGCCATTCCAATATCGGCCTGAGCCAGGGCCGGCGCGTCGTTGATCCCGTCTCCCACCATGCCGGTTTTTTCGCCTTTTTCCTGAAGCGCTTTGATTTTGGATGACTTTTCTTCGGGACGGACCTCGGCGAAAATTTCATCGATGTTGACTTCCGAGGCAATGGCCCGGGCGGTCTGATAGTTGTCTCCGGTGAGCATGACCACTTTGAGGTGTTGTGCATGAAGCTGTTCAACAGCCTCTTTTGATTCCGGTTTTAGCGTGTCCGACACTGCTACGAGACCGCACAATTGATCTTCCTTTACCAGAACCATCACCGTTTTTCCCTGGGCCTGGAGTGCATCGATGGTGTTTTTGGCAAGTTCCATGTCGATGTCTGACGCGTGAAACCACTTGGGTTTTCCCATTTTTACCCATTCACCCTGGATTTTGGCTTCGACGCCGAAACCTCGCTGTGCCCTGAAATTTTCAGGTTCCCAAAGATCGATGCCCCTTGTTTTTGCTTCTTTGACGATGGCTTTTCCCAAGGGGTGTTCCGAACCCTGCTCCACGGAAGCCGCGATCCTCAATAACTGGTCGTTGTTTTCTAAAGCGGAATCAAAGGAGACAATATCGACCACGGCAGGTTTACCCATGGTAATGGTTCCGGTCTTGTCGAGAACGATGGTGTTGAGCTTCGTTGCGGTTTCAAGGGCTTCGCTTCTTTTAAAGAGAACCCCTTTTTCGGCGCCTTTGCCTGTTCCGGCCATAATCGCCGTGGGTGTAGCAAGACCGAGGGCGCAGGGACATGCAATGACCAGCACCGCCACCAGGCGGATCATCGCCGGCACGAATTCTCCGGTAATGCCCCACCATAATCCAAAGGTAACAAAGGCGATGGCAATCACACCGGGAACAAAGACGGCCGCCACCCGGTCTGCGACGGCCTGAATGGGGGCCTTGCTCCCCTGGGCTTCCTGAACCAGTTTGATAATCTGCGCCAAGGCGGTTTCCTTTCCCACGCGGGTGGCCTCAAACTTTAAAAGCCCCTCCCCGTTGATGGTACCGCCGACAACAAGATCTTGGAGCTGTTTGTCCACCGGAATCGGTTCGCCGCTGAGCATCGACTCGTCCACCGAAGATTCTCCGTCGTAAATAATGCCGTCCACTGGAATTCGCTCGCCCGGCCGAACGATTACCCGGTCGCCCGTCCGGACCCGGGATAAAGGAATCTCTTGTTCCTTGCCGTTTTGAACAATGGTTGCGGTCTTGGGCTGGAGTCCGATCAGTTTTCGGATGGCGCCGCCGGTTTTGCCTTTGGTTCGGACTTCGATCATTTTCCCCAGTTTGATCAAGGTAATAATGACCGCCGAGGTCTCAAAATAGACATGTTCCCCGAATATCGGGAAAAAAAGAACCGATATCGAATAAAAGTATGCAATGGATGAGCCCATGGCTACGAGAACATCCATATTGGCGCTCTTATTTTTAAGGCTTTTAAAACCATTTACATAATAATCCCACCCGGTGTAGAACTGCACCGGTGTAGCAAGAGCCAGAAAAAACCAGTTCACCCAAAGCGCATGGCTCCAGGCGCCGATAAGGCTGAAATCCCGCATCATGCTCATGATAAACAAGGGCAGGGAAAACACCACGCCGACGATAAATTTACGGGTTTGATCTTGGATTTCGGCCCGGCGTGCGGTTTGTTCCGCATCTTCAGATTCCATGGCATCATCCGGAAGTATGGCGCCGTAACCGGCCTTTTCAATGGCCGATACAATATCGTCGATGCCGGAAACCCCGGGGACATATTCCACGGATACCCGTTCCGTGGCAAAGTTCACGGCTGCCTGAACAACACCGGAGACTTTTTTGTTTAATGCCCTTTCGATGTTTGCCGCACAGTTGGCGCAGGTCATTCCGGTTACCGGCAATTCTGTTGTGGCGGTGGCAACGGCGTAACCCGAGCCCTGAATGTTTTGAACGACGTCTTTGACGTGAAGCTGTTTTGGATCAAATGCGACAACCGCCTGTTCAGCCGCAAAATTGACATTGGTGGTTTGAACCCCTTCAAGTCTGGTTAACCCTCTTTCAATGTTTGCCGCACAGTTGGCGCAGGTCATCCCGGTTACCGGCAATGTAATGGTTTGTTCCGTCACGAGATCTTCGTCCCCCATTCGATTCACGGGTTATATGTAAGAATTTAATTTATCTTAATCGGTAAAAATTTTGTTGTTCACCGAGTAAACGAATTGTCAGGAATCTTTATTTTTATTGTCCTTTCTAGGCGGCGGCAGCGTCAGTTTAAAAATCAGCACAAACGCGATGGCAATCATGCCGGCGGCTCCCATCCATCCAATGCCTTTCACACTGCCTGACCGGCCGGCGGAATCTGCAAGATATTCGGTGGTAGTAAAATATTCATAGATATCATATGCCGGATCCATGTTCACCGCTTTTTTTAAATCAGCCTCGGCTTTTTCCTTCTCTCCAAGTGCCTTGTAAGCCTTGGATCGTGTCGAATACGCTTTGCCGATGACCCGTTTTTTACCGCCGATTTCAATGGCACGGGTGGCGTCCCGAACTGCAAGGTCCAACATTCCCATGAAACGATAGGCTTCCGCGCGATATCCATATGGCTTAGCAAACTCAGGTTTCAATTCAATGGCTCGAGTCAAGTTGGACACTGCCGGATTATAATTGTTTTTTTTAAGATATGCCACCCCCAGCATGGTGTATCCATTTGCATCGTCAGGGCTCAACTCGATAACTTTCAGAAAATCACGAATCGTTTTCGTGTAATGTCCCTGAAAATAGTAGAGCATCCCCCGTTCTTCATAGGCGGAAGACAACTCAGGATTCAATTCAATGGCTCTGGTAAAATAGTTGATTTTGGTATTCGCCAGATTGCTGTCCAGACCCAATTTAAAAAAATGCTCGGCATTATATCCCCAGGCCGGTACTGCGACATAACAGGCCAAAACAGCAATCGCCGTTAATAATTTTTTCATGAAGCCCCCGCATCTTTCCTAAGGCATATACCCGTTGAAAGCATTTATCTAAACTCTCGAAATGCCATATCAATCATTTATTTTCAAGGCTGAGTTTAGTACAAAGTGGTACTTTTTAAAAGGTTGTCAAGATCCAGGCTCAAAATTATAATTCCATTCAGACGGGTAACGGACGAGGAGACAAAACAAAGACGGGTCAGTATTCATTTCCCGGGCTGACGGCACATCGGAAGCCGACGTCGGAGAAAGCTTCCCATGGATACCGGAAATTTTTAAAGGGTTGGTCGGGACGCTGCGACGCGGCCACCACCAAGCTCGGGTAGAAAATATTCTCTTTAGACGAATCTGCATAGATGCTTTCTTGTCCCGGATGCTTCGCATTTTTGCTTTCGGTCTTGAGTTCTCCAACGGGTGGTTTCGGTTTCTTCGGTATCGTCTTTGAAAGATTTGAGCATTTCCTGAGAAATAACCTTTATGGCCACATCCCGTTTCAGGTTCAATTGGTGGGCGCGGTAGACTTCTCCCATGGCGCCTTTACTGATGAATTCGATGATTACCCATTTCTCGTTGAGAACATAACCGGTTTTGAAAATTCGAGTGGATTGTGAAGAAAGATTATCCATAATAATTTCAAAAAGCATTTAATCGGTGAGCTGTCAATTTTACTTGTGTTAATCCACCATGCAGACATCGCATGTTACCGAGCGGTCGCTGCCTTTTGTCAAGTCAAGGTCTGTAATGGTGCCGGGTGAATTCATTTCTTTGAGATACCTCAATAGGATGCGCAGGATCTGTTTTTGACGAAAAATTTCCCCTGGAAAAGCGATGGGGTGTCCGAGCGGTAAACCCGTGTAAACGGTCCGCGGCGGCAACACCTTTTGGCTGATGTTTTTGGACAGGCTTATGGATATGGTGGCGATTCCTGATGCTTCTATGGCCCGCTGGATCAGCCCCACGGACTGATTACAAATCCCTCAGGCAGGCGTTAAAATCACGATATCGACGTTATCCGATGTTAATGCCGCTGCCACGCGTGGCGCGGTTTCTTTCATGAGCGTTTGAATATGATGCTGCATGATGTGTCCCATGAAAGAAAAGTGTCGATAGTTGACTTGGCCGATTTCTTTGGATTGCGCCAGTTCCTGAACCCGTTCTATCGGAAAGACAATATTGACATCTTGATCGGCATCGGCATGGTCGTAGTAATTATGCGTAATTGTTAAATCTGCAGGTTTTGTGTCTGCCGGAATTTCTCTAAATGTCGGGTCACCTGCAGGGTTTTTCATATCAAATGGTTTTTGAGACGCAAGATGTACGCCCGCGGTGGTCACCAAAGCCAGGCGGCAAGTTGATATGTCTTTTTCAAATTGAGTCCATGGCGTATCGGAGAATTCTATGAATTTTGAACGATGCGCCCATTTTCGGACCAACGACGGATATTTTGTTAGCAATTTGGCGATAAGCCTGTTTTTATTGTCTTTGAAGTTGAATTTGATGCTCATTTCCTTTTTCTTTTGATAGATTTACAACATTCATGGATTCTTAAAAAGTCCGATTCATGAAGTATTTGGTGTTTAGCGTCTAATGTTTTAACTGAAAAATATATTTTAATACCAAATTATTAGAATATCAAACACGAAACACGAAAAAATAAACACACTCATATAATAGCCATTCTTTTTGACTTTTTACAAGACGATCAACTTTGATCCGTATATGTTTTAGAGCAAATCATATGCCGATATCATCGCTTAAAAAAAGTTATGGCTAACCGTTTGAATAAATGAAGATAAATATCCGCAACAAATTTATCACCAAAGCAAAATGAGACCTTCGAGAGTATGGTAAGAAGGCGGGGTGGATAGAAAGTATCCATATTTTCAGGCGAAATCGGGCCAAATGGATAAAAAATACCCATTTCCCGAACGACAACAACGAGCACCGGGCTCGACACTCGTGAAATTTATCCATATATTTATTGGCATCGGCAGCTCACAACGCTTCGCGGGATTATATTAAAGCGCAGTGGCACAAAGATTGCTCTATCACGATATCAATCTCGATGTTAATTTTATCGGGGGTTAAAATATCAGGAGGTGTAAAATGAAACCCGTAAAAACGCTATTCATCTATATTACGGCATTCGTGCCGTTTTTTTCGATCCTATTAACCGGGACACCGGCACTCGCCCAGCCGGGCGGCTACGGAGGGTATGGCGGATATGGCGGATGGGGAATGGGATCCGGGATGATGGGCGGCTATGGTATGGGATGGTTTGGCGGCATATTAATGATCGTCTTTTGGATTCTGATTATTGTGGGACTGGTATTTCTTATCAAGTGGCTGATTCAGTCTACCGGCCATAATAAAACGACCGGGAGCGGCGGAAACCGTTCCCTTGAAATTTTGAAAGAACGCTATGCCAGGGGAGAGATCGATAAAGAAGAGTTTGAGACGAAAAAGAAAGATCTGTCACGATAGTTTTTATGAATCATCAATAACCATTCCATATCCGGGATCGTCATGCACTTCGAACCATTCCCATATTGCTCTATGCTAGATCCCGAGCAGTGCGGCCAGATCAACCGGATTCGCTCGGCAGTGGGAAAAATGCCGGCCTCGGAGAAGACTTCATCTATGCCTTTTGGCAGCTCTGAACGGATGCTCACGATGCTCGAAAGCTGGCTGATAGACCAAGAGCAAAAGAATGCGCTTTACCGTAATGCCTGGAATATTTTCTTTATGGTGGCATCGGTGTATCTCAAAGAGATCAAAAGAGAACATCGAAACTTTCCGGGTATCACGAACAATGGCCTGATGCCGATCATCGACGAAATAATCCTTGCCTGCGACACTATTTCGGAAAATGGTACCGGTGCTCATGAATCCCGTTGGTTCGATCCATACGGGGAGATTCGCATCGATCTGCTTAGCGCCATAATTGCACTCGCTGAGCGGCTGGATCTCCTGCATCATAAAACCCTGGACAGAATCTGCCATCATATTCTCGGACCGACAACCGACAACCGATCGCAGTTGCCAAGGCTTTTTTCCGTCGAAGACATAGGACCTCATTCGGATATCCCCACAGCTATACGAATTCAATGCAAGTGCCGGGATGCAGAAGTCCATCGGGCACTGAAACATTATGAAATCGCCATCAATCGATTTCTCGATCGTCTGAACAGATCTGTTCGACCTCGCTTTTTATATGTCAAGGCAATCATTGAGATCGATGCCGAGGGGTATGAACCCCTTGATCTGAAATTTACGGTGGATACATCAGCGGCACTGGAATTGTTTGCCGGTAACAGACTGTATACCGACAAACGCGTATTTTTGCGTGAACTGGTCCAAAACGCCGTCGATGCCTGCAACCTTCGAAAGCTTTTCGATCCTGACGTGTCTCCGTCCATCACCATATCTTTTCGTGAGTCCGAGAATCGTATATCCATAAAAGACAATGGAATTGGCATGGATCGGCAGTGGCTGGAGAAGTATTTCATGAACATCGGCATATCCTTTTACCGGTCGGATGAATTCAGCGATGCCGTGGGGTCGTCCGACCTGCGGTTTTCCTTTATCAGTACCTTCGGTATCGGATTCCTGTCCACTTTTTTAGTGGCGGAACGGATCCGTATCCGCACGCGAAAGCTTTCCGGAAAGGGGCTGGTCATCACCATTGCCGATTTCAAGGATTATTTCGATATCCGGCCGTTGGAAGAAGACTTTCCCGTCGGGACCGAAGTCGTCCTGACACTGAAACCACCGCGGGATAAAGCCTGGCGGGAGATGGAATATCTCAGCTATCTGAAATCGAATCTTCGTTTCGTCCCCATCCCGATCAACTACATCGATGAACAGGGCAGCACCGTTGCCATCGGCGGCGAGAAGCTGGACTTTTTTGATTCGAGCCCATCGATGCTCAATTTCCCCGCGCGTATCCATTTGCCGAATTCAAAAGGAAATTTACTTCTGCGGACTCGCGGAACCCAGGGGACTCTTTGGGATTTGGAATCCTCGGTGGGGGGACTGTCGATTTTCCAGGACGGCATCTTCGTTACCCAGGTAGAATATCTTCTGCCGCAAAAAGCCAGACGATATGTTGTCGGCCGGATCAATCTGATCGGAGCGGACAGGTGTACGCTGAGCATGGACCGTAATCGTATATTCTGGCCGGAAAAGCAGCTGCAGCGATTCCGGTATGCGGTGCTTCACAGCATCGCGGTGTCGACCGGACATTTGCTCGATGCTTTTGAAAAACAGGACGACCCCGCAGTCAACCGACGTAAAATTATTCAAAAAATTGCCGATTTTTTCGATGTTACCGATGTGGATGACGCCCTGTACAATTCCCTCCATCAAGAGATTCGTGATATCCTTCAACAGCGGTTTCGCGCTTTCATACGAACCTGTGTATCGAGAGTCGATCTGGTGAGCGCGGATTTTGTTTCAATCACCGAATCTCACGGATTTCATCATGAGTGGCAAAAAGCGGTACTCGACAATACCGTCCGGAACCTGCGTGCCGTCGAAATGAATCATCACGCGGAATAAAGGCAGTTTCATGAAGCGTGTAGTGTTTTGGAAAAGGGAGAAAATAAATGGCCAAAATAAATGTAAGGTGCGTATTCTCCATCAGGCCATGTGAGTTGCGAAAAGATCAAGAGGACATCGTCGCTATTCATCTTCCCCATCATTTTTTTATGACGGAAAAGGCTGAGAGACGGAAAAACAAAATCCACAACATTCTTCCATGTTGATATTCTTCCAGGGGCAATTCCTGCGTTAAATGGCGCTACAAAAAGGCCTTGCATCCTATAGTGCACAGGCATCAAATGGACCAGAAAACCTTTTTGGCCGGGTTTTCCGGGTATGAACATGGCCGTACGCTGCATGTATGCAGCGTAGCTGTCGCCATGTTGTTTCAGCATTCTATCCTCTTCGTTTTTGGCCAGAAGGTAGTAGACATACAGCATGCTGATATAAAGAATAAGAATGATAAATCGTGGCCAGAACAGCAACAGCCCCAATCCTGATATGGCGAGAAATAGATATTGTGGATGACGCACCCAACGATACAATATGGAGGAGACGACCCCTTTACGCCGGAATTTTGCCGAGTAAATTTGCACGGCGCCAATAAAAAAAGCAATGAGGCCGAAAGAGAAAAGAGAACGTCCCAGTCCATTCAAAAAATTGAGCAGGTCATTCCTGGCGATAACGGCATGGGGCAGAAAAAATCCGGTTAACCATGAGGTGGCTTTGATGTCGTAAAGAATGTTGAGCACCGGTCCGTAGCCGGCATAGAAAAAACCCGCAAAAGGGCTGATCATAATGACAATTTCCAGTCCGATCAAGAAATAGAAAAGTATAACGGACCCTTTTATCAACCTATCGTTAACAGACATGTGTCATTATCTCTCCATTTTTCATCGCATTGTTATTGTTACTAGAAGTTATCTCAAAATTCGGATTTTCGTTCGAGATCAAGACGAGGACGAGGATCAACCCACTGGCATACTCAAGTATGTCGAGGACTTGATACGAGAGCTCAACGCCGATATCGGTCGAAAAGACTTTTTTGGGGTTACTTCTACATAGTAATACAGCAAAGTAACATGGCAAATATTATGCCATCTCCTGCCCCAATAATTCTAATCTATATTTCATTTCTAAAAGCGGTCCGGATGGATAGAAAGTATCCATTTCATAATGTGTTGCGCCGGGGAGTCTGGATGCATTCTACCCTGTCGGTGTGATGATGGGTGTATATCCGGCGGCCCTTCAAGCAGGAATGAATTTAATAATCAAATAGTTATTGAGATCTGAGCTAAATATGCCACAATGTGGCATATTATTTGCATTAATA
>CAZQAF010000074.1:10441-15553 GCA_964591175.1 uncultured Desulfobacteraceae bacterium
TATTTGCATTAATAATTGATGGAATATGAAAAAATGCCGGAATTTAGGCGCAACATTCCAAAAGTTCGAAGGAAGACGTCATCGACCTTCGGGAAGATCCATATACCGTGCTGTCGGTCGAAAAAGACCAGCAGCTTAAAGCGAACGTCTATATCAAAAAAAGCATTGAATGAAGCTAAAACTATCATTGGATAATGCCTTGACATTTGTTCTTTCTGGCTTACCCTAACTATAGAGCAAACTTTTAATAAAGACAAGTAAATCAAGGGCTTTTGATAATTAGAGCGACCCGTGAAGGAGGTGAACGATATGGCCACTGATTTAGTATGCGGAATGATCGTGAGTCCGGATTCGGCGCCGGCCAGAACGACCTACGCGGGAGATGAATATAGTTTTTGTGCCGATTATTGCAAAGAGGTCTTTGAAAAAGACCCCCAAAAATTTATCCGAAACAGCAAACAATGGGGAGACGCGACAGATCCGGTTTGCGGCATGCGCGTTTCGATCCCTCGGGCGGAAGCCATGAGCGTGCATCAAGGCGATTTTATCTATTTTTGCAGCGAGGCCTGTAAACAAAAATTCGACGATTCCCCGGACAAGTATGTGGGCATCATCGGGGAAGGGGGGACGAAATCCATGGAACCTGAAGAAAATCTTAAAAAAGTTGATTTTCCGGTAACGGGAATGAGCTGTGCCAGTTGCGTGACCAGAGTCGAAAAAGGACTGTCGAAAATGAACGGCATTTCAGATGTCAAAGTCAACTTTGCCTCGGAGAAAGCCACCGTGACATTCGATCCTTCCCGCGTTCATCTGGGAGACCTGATCGGAACCGTCAAGGATCTGGGCTATGGGGCGGGGATGGAGAAAATAACCCTGCCGATCCACGGCATGTCCTGCGCTTCGTGTGTCAAAAGGGTGGAGAGCGCCCTCGGCGGACTGGAAGGAGTGATAAAGGCCAGCGTGAATTTTGCCACGGAAAAAGCCAGCGTGCAGTACGTTCCCGGAACGGTTTCCCTGGGTGATTTCGAAAAGGCCGTTAAGGATGCGGGTTACGAGATCCTGGACACCGGGCAGGTTGAAAAAGAAGATGTCGTGGACCAGGAACGCACCGCCCGCGAGGCCGCATTTAAAAAGCTGAAACGAAAGTTTATCACCGGTCTTACCCTGGTGGTGCCGGTGTTTTTGCTGGCCTATTGGAAAGTCCTGGGACTCGACCGGCTGTATGACCTGGGCCGGGAAACTAATTTTTACTTGCAGCTTCTTTTCCAAACCCCCATTCAGTTTTGGGTGGGATGGCAGTTTTACACCGGTGCATGGAAGAGTGCCAAACACGGGTCGGCGGATATGAACACCCTGATTGCCGTGGGCACGTCGGCAGCCTACCTGTACAGTGTAACGGCAATGTTCTTTCCCCATCTCTTTTCAGTCCAGGGATTGGTGGCCGAGGTTTATTTTGATACCGCCGGCGCCATCGTCGTGCTTATTCTGCTGGGCAGGCTTCTGGAGGCGCGGGCCAAGGGGCAGACCTCTGAGGCCATTAAAAAACTGATCGGTCTTCAAGCCAAAACCGCTCGGGTCGTCAGAGACGGCCAAGAGGCGGATATCCCCGTGGAAGAGGTCGAAATCGGCAACCGCGTGGTGGTCCGGCCCGGAGAAAAGATCCCGGTGGACGGTATCCTTAAAGACGGACATTCTGCGGTGGACGAATCCATGGTGACCGGTGAATCCATCCCGGTGGAAAAAAATGCCGGTGACGCCGTGATCGGCGCCACCATCAACAAGACCGGAACCTTCACATTCGAAGCGACCAAGGTCGGCAAGGATACCATGCTGTCCCAGATCATCAAAATGGTGGAAGAGGCCCAGGGATCCAAGCCGCCCATTGCAAGACTTGCGGACATTATCGCGGGATACTTCGTGCCGACGGTGATCGGCATTGCGTTGATTACCTTTGTGGTCTGGTATTTTTTCGGTCCGGCACCGGCACTGACTTACGCGGTGCTCAACTTTGTGGCCGTTCTGATTATCGCCTGTCCCTGCGCCCTGGGATTGGCCACACCGACTTCCATTATGGTGGGTACGGGTAGAGGCGCTGAATCCGGTGTCCTTATCCGGGGCGGTGAGGCTCTGGAGACGGCCCACAAGCTGAAGGCCATCGTGCTGGACAAGACCGGCACGCTGACCGAGGGCAAGCCGTCCGTGACGGATATCGCGGCTTTCGGTGATTTCAAGGAAGCGGAGATTCTCCGCTACAGCGCTTCCGCTGAAAAGGGTTCCGAGCATCCGCTGGGTGAAGCCATTGTCAATCAGGCGATGGAGAAGAACCTCCCTCTCATGAGTCCCGAGAACTTTAACGCCATTGCCGGTCACGGTATCGAGGCGACCATCGAAGGGAAATCTGTGCTTTTGGGCAATGTGAAGCTGATGCGGGACCGGAATATCGCGCTTGAGGATCTTGAGCGAAAAGCCGAGGAGTTTTCCAACCAGGGCAAAACGCCCATGTTCGTTGCCGTGGACAATCAGCCGGCCGGCATCGTGGCCGTGGCCGATACCCTGAAGGAGAATTCAAAGGCGGCTGTGGAAGCGCTGCACAAAATGGGCATCGAAGTGGCTATGATTACCGGCGACAACAAGAGAACCGCCGATGCCATTGCAAAGCAGATCGGTATTGACAGGGTTTTGGCCGAAGTGCTTCCGGATGGAAAGGCCGATGAGGTGAAAAAACTCCAGGCCGAGGGCAAAAAGGTGGCCATGGTGGGCGACGGCATCAACGATGCCCCTGCACTAGCCCAGGCCGATGTGGGCATTGCCATCGGCACGGGAACCGATGTGGCCATAGAGTCGGCCGACATTGTCCTGATCAGCGGGGACCTGCGCGGCGTGTTGACGGCCATTGCACTGAGCCGGGCCACGATCCGGAACATCAAGGAGAACCTGTTCTGGGCGTTTGCCTACAACACGATCCTGATTCCGGTGGCCGCCGGGGTTCTCTTCCCCTTTTTCGGCATACTCCTTAACCCCATCTTTGCCGCTGCGGCTATGGGGCTTTCCTCGGTGACGGTGGTATCCAATGCTTTGAGGTTGAGACGATTTCGAGCCCCTGCTTTGGCCCTTGACAGGGAAAATACCGCAGCGGAATGGGAGGAAAGACTGCTGAGGTTCGAAGAAAGCTTTTAACCGAAGCTTAAAAAGGAGGTGATTTAAATGGCTGTTGATCCTGTTTGCAAAATGAATGTCGACGAAAATAAAGCGGCAGCGACTTACGAATATAAAGGTAAAACCTATTATTTCTGTGCAACCGGCTGCAAGGAAGCATTCTCAAAAGACCCTGAAAAATACCTTAACAAATAGAGGCTAAAGGAATAGAGGTTTACATTTAGCCGGCAGGCGGAGCTTTCTTCTCGTGAAAAGAGAAGGAAGATTCTACCTGACCGGAAAAGTGCATACGGTCGGGTAAACAATTATGAAAGAGCTATCTTTCCGGCCGGTCCATTTCAGTTTTGGATTCAAAAGGAGTGATCATGTCCCAGGAAACCGGTATCGTTGAAACCGTAGAAGACGGATGGGTGTGGGTGAAGACCCAGCGAAAGAGCGCCTGTGCCCATTGCGGCCACAAAGATCACTGCCATACCATCGAAGGCGGGGACCGGATGCTGGTTAAGGCCAGAAATCTTGCCGATGCCCGGAAAGGGGATGAAGTCGAGCTTTTTCTTAACACCAAGACCCAACTGAAATGCGTTTTTATGGTCTACATGGTTCCGGTTATCGGACTTCTTATCGGCGCGTTTTCGGGTAACAGTCTTTCCACCCTCGTGGGATTGAATCCGAATTTGGGGATATTTTTGTTTTCCGCAATCGGTCTGGGCGCCGGCTTTATGATCACGCGTCTTTTTTCCAACCGCATGGAAACGAAAAACGCCCTGACGCTTCGGGTCACACGGATCGTGAAAAGAGCTCCTGGTTAATCTTCTTTTTTTGAAATCAATAAGCCGAGCGCATCCAGCCCGTGTTTTTGTCCACAAGAATTCTATCCACCAGGGAACCGTCTTTGGTTACGATATTGATTTGATAATTATTCCCTTTTTCCTCGATTTTCCCGAGTTTCAGATTGGGATTTCTCATGGAACCCAAGTAATTTTCTACTTCCTGTTTGGCCTGATTTCGATCCAAAGGCTTTTGGGACTGCTGATACTGGCGCCCGTATTGCGGGCCATACTGCCGGCCGTATTGTGGACCATACTGTTGGCCGTACCCATAACCGGGTCCCATCATACCCGGGCCCATTCCGTAGCCAGGACCGTATCCCTGTCCCATCATACCGGGCCCCATTCCATATCCGTAACCGTATCCGGGCCCCATCATACCGGGCCCCATTCCGTAGCCGGGACCGTATCCCTGTCCCATCATGCCGGGCCCCATCCCGTAGCCGTAACCGTATCCTTGTCCCATTTGTGCAATCCCCGCAACAGGAAAGAGCGTAAATCCGATAAATATCGTTGCAGACAAAAGCAGTATGATCTTTTTCATAGTGAACTCCTTTAATAAAAAATGAATTGATTGAATTTATTTTTATTCAAGCTTGCAAAGGTGGGTCTTATTGATTTTCAGTGGTTTCTTGAAAAAGTATCCTCGAATGATTTAAAATTTTTTAAAAAAGCCCTCCTCTTTTACATCAACGACGCTTACGATCAGCTTTATTTCGAGATTTTTCCGTTAGCTCAACATGCGCTTTCTGGAAGGTTTTACGGCTTCTGTATAAAATAATCATTAAACCGCTCATCATCAGTATACTTATAAAATAGAATGATAAAATATTCATTTAAACTCTCCTAATATGTAATATTAAAATCCTTTCTTCTAATACTATAATACTGCATAATCATATAGCAAGTCCAGGAAGGGACGTGTCGAACGCTGCTGTTAAGTTTAAATATAGGCGTTCATAATCGGTGTCCTTAATTTTATTGTTGCCGGAGGTAGAGGCTTTTTTTACCTCCGGCTTAGAAATTTAGTTCCAGCACGTGCCGGAACCGTAACCTGTGCTGTATCGGCTCATGCCGTAACCCATGCCATAACCACCCATCATGGGACCATAACCGTACCCATTGCCGT
>CAZQAF010000074.1:15653-17779 GCA_964591175.1 uncultured Desulfobacteraceae bacterium
CCCATGCCATAACCACCCATCATGGGACCATAACCGTACCCATTGCCGTACCAATTATTCGGCGCGATTTTGCGGGCTTCCGTTTCATGATTGATGACCTTTTCATCAAGCTTTGCCCGAAGATCGGAAATATTCTTTTGGAGTCTGGCTACCTCGGCGGTGTCAGGGTTTGCCTCGGACAAAAGTGTATTGAGTTCATTAGATTCTGACCACAGTTTGTCGCGCAGCGACCTGGTTTCATTGTAATATTTCTGATTCAAGTCAGCCAATTGCTCCTGCTGTTTGCTGCTCAGCGTGGTATAATTATTGTTATACTGACCATAATGGCCGGGGCCTGCGTCCCGGTAACCCGTCATATGATTGGCGCCTCTTCCCCAACCGAAAGCCCAGACAGCTACCGGCGCAATAAGAAGCGCGCTGAGTAATGTGATTCCAACGATCCCGGTTAATTTTTTCATGATGATGTCTCCTTTTGTTATTTTTTTTTACCAATACCATAGAGTAGTTAAAGGCTATTTGTTGTTTTACACAGCATATTGCAAGCAATATGCCACATTGTAATATAATTTTGTATCTTGTTGAAATGTCAATATATTACTTTTTATATTCATTCCTGGAGGGAGAATTTACTTTGAGATGAACAATACAAAAAGGGTATAAAGTATCCAGTTTTCATAAAGAAAAGATCAAAAGTGGTTAATAATGATACATGGACAATCACATGTTCAGCCGCAGCGTCAAATATCTTCATTGAGAGCAATGTGATTAAAAGGGAAATCGTAAATCAAAAAAACGCATCTTTAATCAGGTTATGAATTTATAATTGCTCAACATAATTTTTTAATGATAGAATAATATGTATGTTTATGGATTAAGCTGATGAGCAAAGGATAATCGATTCATGAGGCAGCCATCCAAAACGATCGTTACCCGTAAGCGATATGACCGACTATCTTTTTTTTATGATTTTATGGAAGCACCCCTGGAGCGGTATCGGTTTGCCCAATGGAAAACTTTTGCTCCTTGAGCACATGAGGCCCGGTAATGTGCTGTTGGGGCTGTTATTTGATATGGTTAATCCCATGGTGGTACGAATGATGGGCGCCAATATCAACCGGAGGACAATGGGCAATATCGAAAAAGCCGGTTGGCAAATTCTGAAAGAAGAACACCTTTCCGGCGACATTGTCCGTTGGATCGAAGCAAAACCAACTTCATCGGAATTAAAACTGTCGTGACCTTGTTTTTTTGAGATTCTTCCATGGCATATCGCCAATTCACTATACTTTAAACAGCACCCGTGTTCAAAATAAATAAGGACACGATATTACCGCATCTAATCGGGCTTTGACCCGATTGGGGAAATAAGCAAATCAGCTTTTAAGATCCTTCGATCGGATGATTTTTATCTCCTTTTAATCAATATGAAGAGTTCATCCAGCCCGTATTTTTGTCCACCAGAATTTTATCTACCAGGGATCCGTCTTTGGTTACGATATTGATCTGATAAGCATTACCTTTTTCCTCGATTTTTCCGAGTTGCAGGTTGGGATTTCTTCTGGATCTCAGGTAATTTTCAACTTCCTGTTTGGCCTGATTCCGATCCAAAGGTGTCTGCCGGGGCTGCTGATACTGGCGGCCGTATTGCGGTCCATTCTGCTGACCGTATCCATTGCCGGAGCCCATCATTCCCTGTCCCATACCATACCCGGAATTATTTCCTTGCCCCATCATACCTGAGCCCATCCCGTAGCCGGGACCGTATCCCCGTCCCATCTGTGCATTCCCCTCAACAGAATAGAAGGTGAATCCGATAAATACAGTTGCAATCAAAAGCAGTATTGTCTTTTTCATAATGAATTTCCTTATTAACAATTTATTGATGATTTATAAGAAAAATGAAAACTGATTTTTCATCTTTCTACTTATAGACACATGACGCACCGCTAATACCGTCGATTTAAAATGAAACCGTGTTAATACTCTCGTGGTCTACTGCCGGAACATCATCTTGAATCCGGTGAGTTTTAAGACTTCCGGAAGAACTGTTGTTATTAACGGGGGTAGCGTTTTTTCTACCCCCGTGTTTTAGAAGTTTAGTAGTTCCAGCATGCGCCGGGACCGTA
>CAZQAF010000075.1:0-15165 GCA_964591175.1 uncultured Desulfobacteraceae bacterium
GTCGGAAGTCGGAAAGCAAAAAACGTAGCGCAAAGAGCAGACCTCTGACTTCGGACCTCCGACCTCTGGTCCTTTTCTATCTCAGCAGGAGCACTGAAGATTGGCTCCCCTGAATCAGCTTGTCCACCTTGCCCCGGGGAAACATTTTGGTGAGTATGGATTGTCCTCCCATCCACAACGCCATCATCGACCGCTTGGCTTCTTGGGAGATGAACGATTCAAGAGACGCGGTTTCCACCAGTTTAATCCATGCCTTGATTTGGCGGGCATTGTAATATTTTGAAATAGCCTCCAAATTTTTTTCAACCTTGGGTTTCAGCGATGTCTTGTCCGTTAACCCGACAATCTCCAATTCCATCTGATACAGCGTCACCATCTGGTTGATCATCTCGATCGATTTTTGGCTGATGTTCTCCTGGTCCAGGCAGCAGACGATTTTGCGAATTTGTTTTTCCTGTTTTACCACGAGAACCGAGCATGTTGCATTGTTGGCAACTTTTTGGGGAAGATTCATCGCGCCTTCCCATTGACAATCTCCCTCTCTGGAACAGCCCATGGCAACCAAATCGCTGTCGTCTTCCTGGGTTTGCGCCAATATTTCTTTGACTGGGTTGCCTGATCTTATTACGATCCTTAAATCTTTTCTGGTGCCGCGGCAGATATACAGTTCCTCCCAAGTGCCTCTTTTGACCTCGATGAATTCATAGCTGCACGATTGTTTTTCATAAGGAGACTCTTCTTTTTCAAAATGATCCAAAAAGGTTCGGCGATATTTTTTCAATTTTTCGGCGAGCGGGTGTTTTATTCCGGCGCGGTTCGATGACCGGCCGATTTCCGTTTCTTTGGGGCCTACCCCAAGCAAAGTGACGTCCGCCCAGGTGTTACCGGCCAGTTTGGCCACATCTTTGACAACATGTGCACTGTATGGATGCTGATCAACCGCAACAAGAATTCTCATAATGACCTCTAGTGTTCAGTATTTAGTGTTCAGTATTTAGTGTTTGATAATTTAGCATATTACGGCGTATCGTGATCAATAAACTAAACACTAAATACTTGATGAATTCTGCTTTTTAAGAATTCATCATTCTCTATTGCCAGCAAATAAGAATCGGAGACGGAATATGACTCAACAGTTGAAACCAGCTGCTCTTTTTACTTACGTCGTGGTGGATCGGACACGCCAGCAATCCATAGTCCCGCAATTCATCGCCGATTTCTTCCGGCGCTCCCTGAATCGTAATGCAATTTTCGGGCTGCCATTGATTTTCCACCAACATTTGTTCTACGGCGTTCAATGTGCCGCCGGCGTCCTTTTTAGCGTTAACAGCCAGTTGTCCGGGTTCCTGAAATTCACAATAAATCAGGTCCAGCTTGAGCTTCGAATCTTTAAACAGTTTTAAAAACATGGAAATGAGCTTTTTGGACTCTATCTCGCTTCGTACAATCAAGGCCACTTTTTCGATATCGACCAAATTTTTAACGATGATCACAGGGCAGGGGAGGAGTCTGTAAAGCCTGGAATGTAATTTATCATAGAACTTCATGGCGGTAAAACTGTGAAGCGACCCTTCCACGAAAAGATCGTAGGATTCTCTTTGAATTTCACGAAGGATTTCATTTTCACGATCTCCGACCAGCATTTTGGGGGCGCCGAGGGTCGGGCAGGACGATTTCTCCGCCCTGATCAATTGTGCAATTTCAAATTCCCCTGTTTTCAACATCGTATTTTCCCAGGTTCGTCGGACCCAACCCGTACCCGGCGCATGCGTGTCCTGGTCCGGTTCCTCAACATGAACACAGTGGAGTTTTATATCGACAAGTTGGGTCAGTCGGCAGGCATACCTGAGAGCAATACTCGATGCCAAGTCCGCATCAAGGTTGACGAGCATTCTTAACATGATGATTCCCCCTTTGGCTGAATATAGCGATTCCGACCATGCGCTTTAGAAATTCCGAGACGCAAATTATCTTTTGTCTTTTATCTTACGTTCCGCTTTGGCAACGACTTCTTTGATTTCGCCGAGCTTAAAAGGCTTAGCCAAAAAATCGAAAACCCCTTTTTTAAAAGATTCCTTGGCGGTCTCCATGGTGGCAAAACCGGTGATGACAATGACTTCGGTTTCAGGAGATCGCGCTTTTACCCGGGTTAAAAATTCCATACCGTCGAGTCCTTCCATTTTGAGATCGGTAATGACGATATCGAAATCCTGCTCCAAGACGCGATTCGATGCTTCCAAACTTCGGGAAAAAGCCTCCACGTCGTATCCTGATTTTTCTAAGGCCGGTTTCAGACGTTTCAAAACTATCGGTTCGTCATCCAGAATAAGGATTTTAGTTTTTTGTTTTTCGTCCATGACACCTCCCCTAAAGTTTGGTTCCGGGTTCAGCGATCAAAGTTTAAAGGTCATAATACGTGGACAAAGGGCCAGAAGATCAGAAGATCAGAAGGTGAGAAGGTTTGATTTTCTCAGACGCTTCATTTTATTGGGTCGAAGCTGAAAGCGAATGCCAACCGTCTAACGTTCTAACTTTCTTAACTTCATAGAAAACAAGGATCTCCAACTTTGAACCGTGAACCTTGAACCGCTCAACCTGTTTTAGATATATTCATTTATCAGATCTTGAAAGACGTTTTCTAGTCTTGTAATTTCCTGTTCATTATTCATTTTAACATCAAGTTGACGGGTAAATGCGACCAATAACCCCAAAATCTTCATCTTTTTTTCCATCATTTTGAATTCTAATTTTTTAATTCGGGCGATAACCAGATCCCCTCGAATGTCGACACGAAAATCGCTCTTTACCAGAATCTCCGCTAAAAGTTTAGCTCTGCGTGATCTGCGCGACATATCGGTGACACCGCCCAGGAATCGGAAGTAAGCATAATTGTCATTCAAGTTTTCGCTGATATGCCCGACAATCATATTAAAGTGATATCCAAGCCGCAGGTTAATATTGACATATTCTTTCGATAACACCGCCAGGTTCAGACCGACAAATTTCGGCGTCGCCATGGATGATGAAAACGTGCGGGTCAAACTCGACATGAAACTGCCGAAATCCACGGACATGGGCTCCGTATCCCATGCGCCCGGCACTGAAAGTCCTTCCAGAAATGCGTTCATGGGGACGGAGATGATATGTTGAGGATCAACCTCAGAAACGCTTGGCGATCCATCGATGCCGCCGCCGATATCGATCAAAACAAGGTCCAAGGGGATCGCAAACTTCAGTTTGCGACCGGTTCCGACAGCATCACCGATTTTGGCATATTCCATCCCGATCAATTCTTCTACGGCTTTTTCATGGACATATCTCGTAATATCATGAAACGTTTTGCATCCTGCCGCGGTAAAATTTTTTTCGGAAGGATCCAACAGGTTCAGTGACGCAATTTTTTTCAAAACTCTCTGTAACAACCGGTATTCATAAGTCGTCTCAAAAGATTCCTCGGTGAACTCGTAATAACACAGCGCTTTGATCGCTCCCTCATAAACCACATTTTCCCGTGCATCCACGGTGATGATCTGGCCGGACCTCAGCAGTTGCGTGGCAACACCCGTATTCACAATGGTCGGCACCCTGAACTCTCTTGCGATGGTTGCCATGTGACCGGTTGGAGAGCCGACATCGGTAATGATGGCGCTGGCTTTTTTGATGACCTTTCCCAGACGAGGAGACGTATAGGCGGTGACCAAAACCGCTTCGCTGGGAAAACGGTCGAGATCCTCTTCGGTCGTGACCAGAAATACTTTGCCGGTGGAAATTCCCTCTTGAGCAATGGATCCTTTGTCTCGAAATATAACCGGAAAATCATCCAAAACAGATGAAATGTCACACACCAGTTTCGAGACTTGATCCTTAATATTGAGAGATCTGGCTTGTAAAATAACGAGATTGTCTTCCTGGTCGATGGCCCACTCGATATCCTGGGGTTTTTTAAAATATCGTTCAATCGTCAACCCGGCTTCGGCAATCTGTTTCATCTGTTCATCGGTCAAACAGGTTTGGGTCTGCAAGTCTTGATGAACCTCGCGTATTTCCGTGCCGCCGTCTTTTTTGAGCACCAGCTTATCCTGTTTGCGAACGACATCCAGAGATTTGAGTTGATGCGGCTCTTCCCGATCTATTGCATACAGATCCGCCCTTGTCTCTCCGGCGACTAAGGGCGCACCAAGTCCCCACGTTGCATTAATCAACATGACGTCACGTTCCGGATCTCTCGGATCGAGCGTGTAAAGAATGCCGCTGATTTTGGCGTCTACCATCAGTTGGCATGCCACCGCCATGGTTTCTTCGTAATCCAATAGTTCTTTGTGGCGTCTATATTCCATTACGGTATCGGAAAACAGGCTGGAGAGGATGGATTTGTAAGCCTTCAAAATATTTCCACGGGGTTCATTGAGAAGGCTTAGATACTGCCCCGCAAAGGTATGCTCTCCGTCCTCGCTCATGGCGCTGCTGCGAAGTGCGAGCAACACCTCTTCGGAATTCACTCCCTGATAGAGCCTGTCCAGGCTGTTAAAGATCTGCTTTTGCAAAGGGGTGGGGACCGTTCCCTCCAATATGAGTTCTCGAATCTCCGCTGCCGCCTGGTTTTCGGATGCATCTCCCTCGCGCCACGCGGTGTTTAATGCATTCATTTTCGGCAGAAGGTGATTGTATTCCATGAAAGCTCTGAACGCCCGTATGGTGATGGCGAATCCTTCCGGCGCCTTGAGGCCGAGAAGGTTTTTGATTTCCGCCAGGTTTGCATTTTTTGCGCCGACAACTTCGGTAAGATCATCGGTTACCAAATTATAGGGTATGGTATATTCCGTTTGGGGGATGACCGGTCTCCCGGCGAGTTCCTCCTCAATATCGTTATTGATAACGTCGAAAGTGTCATAAAGACTCAGATATTTTTTGGGCGCCATGGCATTTAAATTGTATATGAGTTTATAGACGAGATCCGCCATTTGGCCGCATGACGAGCGAATGTACTGCTGGTCGAAAATGTATGCCCCGCCCAGTTTGGTTCCCATCCCGGCCATCAATTCCAGCACCTGATTGTTGTATTCCAAAATTTTTTGAAATACATCGAAAATAACGGTAAAAGGCACCTGCGAAGCAGATTTATTGCGGTTTCCGAATGTCGATTTTATCCATTTTGTGAATGTGCTCATGCGCAAAAATCCCCTAACCAAAGGGCCAGGTCTAAAAATTCATTCACTTTAGTGAGCGCCGCCGCCCTTGCCGGATCCGAAAAAGAAATCCATCGCCAATCCTGCAACAACTGCGACAAAAACCGCAAAAAAACCATATAAGAGGCTGTGATTAAAAGCAAGTGAAGACAGCATCAAAGGAATGCCTTCTTCTTTTACTTTGAGTTCATGGTGTGCCGTATCGATAATATGGCCATTGTTCATTTCCACAACATTTATCTGATATTCTCCGAAAGGTATTCGAGGCGGTATCCAGACACCGGCTGTAAAAGATTTTTCCGTGTCGTTTTTTGGGTCAAAACTGATTTTGCCGGGATGAAACGCATAGAGTCCCTGCTTTTGTTTTAATTTCAAAAACTCATTCGCGAGTCGGTCTCTATCTGCCTGAGGGGCTTCGATCTCCATTTCTTTTTTCAAATATTCGAAACCGATACCCAGTTTTTCCAAGGTCTTCGGGTTTGACGCCGTCGAATCCATGTTTGTCTCGGAGGAATAGAGGAGATAGAGCGTCGGTACTTTTTTAAAATGTACATCGCCCAGATTCATCCACAAAAGACCCAATGCTTTTCCTTTCTTTTTCAATGTCAATGCTTCCTGCTTTCCGCGGACCAGAACCACGACGTCATTTTCGATGCCGACTTCGCCTGAAACGGTCAATTGCGTGCCATTGAACAACGCGCCGACGGCAATAAGATTGGGCTCGTTTTTCGTGGTAACAGAGACCTTCGAATCGGCGAGTTGAGGATGCCAAATAAAAGATACAACGATGATGAAAACAGGTATCCAGGTTTTATTCCGTATCATTTTAATGACCTCCTTTTAAACCTAACATAATATGCGGCGTGAGTAAAAGATCAAGAAGCATTTTAACCATAACGACCAAAACCAGCGAAGCCAAAAGAACCTTGAGTTGATCCCCTTTAAGTTTTTTGCTGATTTTGGCGCCGAACTGCGCGCCCAGTGTAGATCCTAACAAAAGGATCAATGCCAGGATGAAGTCGACGGTATGGTTACTGTAGGATTGCATAATGGTGACGTCGACGCATGTAAAAAGAATTTGAAAAAGACTGGTTCCGACGACCACGTGCATGGGCATCCGTAAAAGGTAGACCATCACCGGCACCATGATAAACCCGCCGCCGACACCCATGATGGCCGCCAGGATTCCCACAAAAACACCCAATACCAGGGGCATCAGGACAGAAATCCGAATCCCTGACTTTTCAAAGTCGGTTTGCCACGGTAATTTGCCGATGAGTTGGGCATATTTTGATTCTTTTTTCGGACCTGCTGCAGGCACCTCTTTTTTTCTCAATGCCTGAAGGCTTTCAATGAACATATACGATCCGACAAAACCGAGCATCAGAACATAGGTGATTTTGATTAAAAAGTCCGCATTTCCCATTTGTCTTAAAACTTTAATGACCTGGACACCCAGGGTTCCCCCTGCAACACCGCCGATGAGAAGCAAGATACCCATTTTGAAATCAACGTTTCCCATTTTATAATGCGCCAAAGTTCCTGAAGTGGAAGCGCCGACGATCTGGTTGGAATCGGAAGCGGCGGCAACGGTGGGGGGGATGCCGATCATGATTAACAGCGGTGTCATTAAAAATCCACCACCCACGCCAAAAATACCCGAAAGAATCCCCACAAGGCCGCCTAGGCCAAAAATAAGCAATACATTCACGCTGTTACCTGCAATCGGTAAATACAGATGAAACATCGTCCTCTCCTTTTCTTTGTTTTTTAACGGTTTTTTTCATGCACGACTTCGATGCGGCAATCGATCCTGTGTCGTATCTTTTCAAGAAGATCTTCAAAATCCTCAAAATGCCCGTCCTGGGGAAAAGGTGATCCCACGACAAGCATGGTGATTTTGTTTTCTTTGACGAACTTAACCAGTTCATTATCGTATTGACCGTAGGTGATATAATAATCTACCGGTATGCCATCTGAGATCCCTTCTTCGATCAATGCCTCGAGACTTGATTTCGTTGACGCTTCAACCTGGCGGACAAGGCTTTGGTCCGATGCTTTTATCTCCGGATTTATGACCAGAAGAAAATATAACCTTGCCTTTATCCTTTTGGCCAGGTTGAAGGCGTGAACCGCAGCCCATAAACTGGTTTTTCCGGGATACAACCCCACTAGGATCTTTTCCATTAAATCCTCCTCGTTCAGATACATCAGCAAATTAAATGCCAATTGGGCCATTGCGAAAAGGACGAAAAGTCCGATCAAAAATAAGTCTGTTATCTGATTGATATTAAATTAAATATAAACGATCTAAGGGGGTACGCATCCAGCGAACAGGGTATGGAAACGCCATTGAGCAGAAGAAAAAGGCGTGTTTTATTTCATACTGAAACATTTGCAGGGAAATTGACGGATATCATCGGATATTAAGGGGTTGAAAACGCCATGTGTTTGATGGGTGTTTCAATATGAAAAACTGGCAAATTCGCAAAAAACCTGCCGTCGGCCATATCCGACCATCTAGTTTTTGTTCAGCAAGCCGTATTTTTTCATTTTTCGCCATAACGTGGTGCGGGGGAGATTAAGTATCTTTGAACTTAAATTTTTATTATAACCCGTTTTGTCGAGAACTTTGGCGATATGTTGTCTTTCCACTTCTTCAAGGGCCATCAACCCTTCTCCTTCAAACGTATTGAACTCGAGTTTTTGGAGGTCCTGGGGCAAATCAGGGATACGAATGACGTCGCTTTCGGCAAGGGCTACGGACCGCTGGATGATATTTTCCAATTCTCGCACATTACCGGGAAAATTATAACGCATAAGAATTTCGAGTGCATCGGATGAGATTCCCTTGATTTTTTTTTCAAAAGAAGGGCTGTATTTTTCGATAAAGTAGGAAGCCAGCATAGGAATATCATCCGGTCTTTCACACAGACGCGGGAGTCTTAATGTGACCACATTCAAACGGTAAAACAGATCTTCACGAAACGTTCCTTCGGCGGTCGCCTTCTTGATATCTTTGTTGCTGGCGGCAATGAGGCGAATATCCAGATTGATCGGTGAGGTTCCTCCCACGCGAAGTATCTTTTTCTCCTGAATAACATGCAGCACTTTTACCTGCATGGAAGGGGGCATTTCTCCGATTTCATCAAGAAAAAGCGATCCGCCGTCTGCGGATTCAATGAGACCGATCTTGGTAATCGACGCACCGGTAAAAGCGCCTTTTTCATGGCCGAAAAGTTCGTTGCAAATTAATTCTTCCGTGAATCCGCCGCAATTGAAAGAGATAAACGGGCGATTCTTTCTCGGACTCAACCGGTGAATCGATCTGGCGACAAGCTCCTTTCCGGTGCCGCTTTCGCCTTGCAGCAGAATATTGCAATTTACGGGGGCAACTTTCTTGATCATGGAGAACATCTCCTGCATCGCAGGGCTGTTACCGATAAAACCTTTTAATATGTTCTGTCCGTCGGCAGCTTGCCGAAGGCGCCGATTCTCATTTCGAAGCCCGATTTTTTCTCTTGCCCCTCTGCTGAGCAAACGGATTTCATCCAATTTGAACGGTTTGATCACATAATGATAGGCGCCTATCTTAATGGCGCTGATGGCCGAGTCGATGGATCCGTACCCTGTGATGACAATGACTTCTACATTGTCGTAACGCTTTTTAACTTGGGAAAGAACTTTCATGCCGTCCGCGTCCGGAAGCTTTAAATCGAGAAATATGATATTAAACGGTTCCTGAACCATGCGGCCCCAGAAAGATTCACCGTCCTGAAACGCTTCCACTGCATAACCCTCTTTTTTAAGCGCCTGTTCGAGTCGGCGGCATACGGTTATTTCATCGTCAACAACGGCGATTCTAGGCTGCATGTTCCGCTTCCTTTTTGTCATTTTCGGAAGTCGGCAAATATATTGAAAACGTGGTTCCGATGTTTATGTCACTTTTTACTTCGACATAGCCGCCGTGTGTCCGGATAATACCGTATACCAGGGAAAGCCCCAGACCCGTTCCTCTGCCGACGGGCTTGGTGGTATAAAACGGGTCGAATATATGTTTCATATCTTCGGGCTTTATGCCGACCCCGGTATCTGAAAAATCGATTCTTATATAGCCGTCCGGTCCGAGTCCGGTTCGGAGGGTAATGATGTTATCTCCGGACAAATCTTTCATGGCCTGGATCGAATTCAACAGGATATTGATAAACGCTTGCTGCAGGTCCTGACTTCTTCCTTTGATGGGAGGCAGATCTTTACTGTTTTCCCTTTTTAAGTGGATACCGGTCACCATAATCTGGTTCTTTATGAGTTTCATGGTACGATCCAAAACATCATCAATACAAAGTTCCAGCAACAAGGGGCGTTCGGTTCTCGAAAATTCCAGCAAATTTTTAACGACTTGACCGGCCCTGTCCGCCTGAGCGAGAATCTCCAACATCATTTCAGAAGCTTCCGCTGCCGTCATTTCCGTAAAGTCTTCCATTAAACTTTCTGCGGTCAGAGAAATATTGTTCAGGGGATTGTTCAGTTCATGGGCAATCCCTGAAGTCAAGGTGCCGATGGATGCCATCTTTCTCGATTGCAGCAATTGTTCCTGTTTTGTTTCCAGTTGTTTTGCCATTTCATTGAATGTCTCTATCAGATGGGTAACTTCGTCCTCTCTTTCCGACGCATAAACAATCGGCTTGAATGTGCCCCTGGCAGCTTCTTCGGTTGCCTGTTGCATCAGGGCAACGGGTTTGAGAATACCTTTGGAAATTAATTGAAGAATCAAAACAACAAACACGATAAAGCTGACCAGAAAAACCACGGGAATGATCCCGATACGATTGATGGCCTTTTGAATTCGCTGACGCTTGGCTATGATGAGCTCATTGGCAAAATCGACCATCTTTTTGCCCTTGGTTCGGATCCTCTCGACATTGAGTTCCGTCTTTCCGGACTTAACACGTTTCATGCTTTGATCTAATATGCTTTTGTAATCCGTCAAATCATTTTGAAATTCCGAAAACTTATCGGCGCCTACAACCCGGACGACATCTTTGGCGAGATCACGGGAAAAATCTTCGATTCTAAAGAAATAAAATACGGTTTCGTTTAGACTGCCCGCGTCTTTAAAATAAATAAAATTTTTCTCATAACGTCTCATTTCAAGGATACTTTCGCGGAAGTCATCAAATTTTTCGATGAGCGCCATTTTTTCCTGAAGGGAAAATATATAATGATAATATATCACATGAAGTGCGCCGATGAATGTCAAACAGACGATCAGCAAGACCATGACTTTGCTTTTAATTGTTTTCATTATCCAATTTTATTTAGAAGCCATCTCAATAATATCCACCGACACGACATCACACAGCTCTTTTTCTGCCAGTCGTTGCGCCGCAGTGGCGCCGACATTTCCTGCTCCGACGACGGTTACCTTTTTATCCATGATAATTCTCCTTTACATGAATAGTGAATTGGAATATTGAAATTGAAGCTCTTTTTTGTTGGGAGTGGCTGAGAATAAAGATCTAAACAGTTATAAAAATTTTGATTTTGATAACATAAAATAGCATGTTGTCAACCTATTTATATCATTATTCCATTTTCTTATGGTTGACATTCGCTACTTGTCGGGATAAAAAATATGGATTAATTAAAAAAAATGTAATAAAATGCCGTTAAATATAATTTCCCCTGTTTTAATTTAAATATAATATCTCATCATACCTGTATTTTTAAATTTATACAATATTTCCTGAGGTTGAACATGAACATCGTAAAAAAGATCAAAACATTGTTGAAAGAAGCGGAACTTTATCATTCGCAGGGGCTATTGTATGAGGCGATGGCAAAATATCATGATGCAACCGAACTCATCCAGAAAAATGATCAGCTCAAAGACAAACAGCGGCTTATAGAAGGTATCTCCAAGAAAATAAATGCGTTGAAAAAGGATATTTCCAGGATCGAATTGGCGCCGAAAAAACCCGAAATGTCGACAAATATTCAGGACCTGATCAAAAAAATGTCCTCGTTTTCACCGGATTTGGACGAAGACGCAAAAGCCCTCGAGGCCGCAGTGACACTGGCGAAGTTCGGTCAGTTTAAAAGAGCGATTTCTGAATTCAACACACTATTAAAAAAAGATTCGACACGAATTCCTGCTGCCAAGAATATTTTAAGATGCCACATCGCCCTTTATTCAATTGATGACGCTGTTGCACAATACCAGAGATGGCTTTCAGAGGATGCGTTTCATCCGGATCAGTTGGATAAATTACGTATTTTTCTGGAAAACCAGCTAAAAAGGGAAGGCGTCGCAAAGATACTGCCAAAAACAAAAGATCAGATCATTGAGATCCCGGCGGAAGCATCTGCCGAAACAGATAGGGCGCAGGTTTCGGAGCCGGAAACCACCGACGAAGAACACCATGAACCTGCTGCTGAAACCGAAGATGTTCTCGATGTCAACTCTATCGGCGTCACCGTAGAGGACGGCCCGCAAAAAGGGAATGTGTATGAATTTAAAGTGAGGTTCCAATTGGGAAAAGTGGTCAGTCTGCTGATTCCCAGCAGAGACAAAGATGTGGTTGAAAATTTCAAAATCGGAACAGAATTACATAATGTGCAGTACTATACCAACGTTGGTTTGTTTAATGGATCAGGACTGGTTGCCGCGGTAAAAGAAATTACAATCGGTCCCTTACGCGGGGATTTTTGTGTAGACATTGAAGTTGTCGTACATTAATTTCACGATGCGGAGCTGACGATAAATGGCTATATTAAATCTTAAAAAACGACAGATCGAGTGTAAAATCGTATATTACGGGCCGGGACGATCCGGCAAAACAACAAACATGGAATACATTTATAAGACATTTACCAAACAGGTGACCGGTGAGATGGTGTCCATTGATACCGAAGGCGACCGGACCCTGTTTTTTGACTTTCTACCCATGGGGCTTGGTGAAATAAAAGGCTTCGACGTAAAGGTTCAAGTTTATACCGTTCCCGGCCAGGTTCAATACAGATCGACGAGAAAGCTGGTATTAAAAGGTGTTGACGGGGTTATTTTTGTCGCCGATTCATTGGCGGTGCGACGGGAAAAAAACATGTTGTCTTTGAAAGATCTTCAACATAATTTAAAAGAATACGGGATCGGTATTTCTAGAATTCCCCTTGTTATTCAGCATAATAAGAGAGATCTTGTGAGTGAAGCGCTTCCGGTTATGTCGCTGGAGCAAATGGAAAAGGACTTGAACAGACAGTTGAAGGTGCCTTCTTTCCCAGCCAGCGCCCTTACCGGCAAAGGTGTCGGTGCAACATTAAAGGAGTGCTTGAAGTTAACATTAATATCGTTGAAAAAAGAAATGAAATTAGAATAGTAAGCATTAAAATGGGAAATTTTGCTTTCGCAGGAAATCTTAATTTTTTAAGTCTTGGTGAAATATTACAATTTCTCGGATCAAATTCAAGTACAGGTGTTTTGATCATTAAAAGCAAGTACGCTCAAACCCCGGGGAAAATATATTTCGTCGATGGAAATTCCGTGAATGCATCGGCCGGATCTTTGGTCGGGCTCGAGGCTCTAAACTCACTCTTTGGTTGGGTTGACGGAGAATTTGAATTCGTTGATGAAAGTGTGACCTGTGAACGCATCATTCATAAGAGTCGTATGCAGCTTATCCTCGATGCATTGAGCATGCTGGACGATGGTCAGATCGAAAGGTTGGGCCCGGTGTCATTCTCCGAAAAAACATCCCATGGTAATACACCCAAATTACCGGTCATCAAGGGGCCGCTCATCGATTATACATATATTGTCGACGAGGAAGAGATCGGTGCCGGTCACAAAATCGTTGCGGAAGGAAAACACGGCGGATGGTTATGGGTTATATTGGAAGGGGTTGCAGAACTTGCCAGAGAAACGTCCGCAGGACCGCTAAAAATACTCAGAATCGGTGAAGGCGCATTTATCGGGAGTGTTGCGTCGTTTTTGATGCTGGAGGGAACCGTACGAAGCGCCGCCATTTCGGCGGCAACCAAAGTCCAATTGGGCGTTCTTGACTCGCGTCGCCTGTCCGTTGACTTCCTGCGGATGTCCAACGAATTCAGAAACCTTTGCATAAGTCTTGATAGAAGGATGAAGCAAGCCACAGATATGGCAGTCAAAGCCTATCTGAACAAGGTGCGGCTGGATGATTATATTAAGGTGAAAAATCAAATCATCAACCAGGGAGATGGTGAAAAGAAATTATTTGAAATCACTGAAGGAGAAGCCCATATCGTTCGCCACACCGAGAATGGATATGTGCCCTTGGCAAGTCTGCAGCCTGGAGATTTTTTCGGCAATATCCCGTTTCTCGATTTGGGGCAGGAACCTTTTTATGCTTCTGTTTTCGGATCTGAAAACCTCAAGCTCGAAACCCTGGATCCTGATGGCTTCAAGAAAGAATATCAAGAACTTACCCCAACCTTTAAAAACTTTATCGAACATATTGCAACGTGTATATCGGTCACATCCAGGGTGGTATGCGAATATCATAAACAAAACTTCCAGGGGAAAAGCAGGAAATAGAATAGAGGAAAAAGCATGGTGACAAATGAAAGAAGGCATTGCCCAAGGATTCAGGCGCTTACGCTGATATCGTACAGTTGCATCGGCGAATCTGAAAAAATTGAGTCACAGGGAATGGGAAGGACGCTGAATATCAGCGAAGAAGGGATCCTTATGGAAACATATGTCTCAATAGATCCAAAATATTCCATGGCGCTATCCATAGGTCTTGAAGACGAACTCATCAATATCACGGGACAAATTATTTATTCCAAACCCGGTAAAAATGAAAAATTTGAAACCGGTATCGAGTTCCTCGAAACAGATAAATCGACAATTGAAATTTTACGAAAATATATTAAAGCCTTTTCCGAGCAATAAGCCGCAATTGTTTTCTAAACCGAGTTCTAAATTCGAACAAACAGAAACAAAAATATCTGCCACAACGGCACTAAGACACAACAGATATATTCATTATTCTTTCTTCGTGCCTTGGTGACTTAGTGGCAAAAGAGAAAAAACATGGAACAGACTGTCATTGAAACCAATTTTAAAGGGCTGAATCTCATAAAACGGGGCAAGGTTCGGGACATATATGACCTTGGAAATGAACTTTTGATGGTGGCCACCGATCGAATATCCGCATTTGACGTGGTCATGCCGGATCCTATTCCTGAAAAGGGTCAAATTTTAACCCGGATCTCGCTGTATTGGTTCGATATAATGAAACCGCTTTTACCCCACCATGTGATTTCCGGAAATGTTGATGATTATCCCGAAAGTTGCAGACCTTATGCGGATGTGCTTCGTGGAAGGAGCATGCTCGTTAAAAAGGCGGAACCGCTTCCCATTGAATGTATCGTCAGAGGCTATTTGTCCGGATCAGGTTGGAATGATTACCAGGCTTCCGGCGAAGTCTGCGGTATCAAACTTCCCGAAGGTTTGAAAGAATCCGCCAAGCTTCCCGAACCTCTTTTTACGCCTTCAACCAAAGCCGAAACCGGCGTTCATGACATTAATATCGATATTCATGAAGCCATAAAAATGATTGGGAGAGATTTGGCCGCCAAGGTCGAAAAGCTCAGTATCGAAATCTACAAAAAGGGCGCTGATCTTGCGCAGAAAAAGGGTATCATCATTGCTGATACGAAATTTGAATTCGGCATCTTGGGAGACGAGCTCATGCTCATCGATGAGATTTTAACACCGGATTCATCAAGATTCTGGCCTCTGGAATCCTATCGACCCGGTAGCCCGCAGAAAAGTTATGACAAGCAATACCTCAGAGACTACCTGTTGTCGATTAACTGGAACAAAAAACCCCCGGCGCCGGCCCTTCCAAAAGATGTGATCTCGAATACGCATAACAAATATCAAGAAGCATACCGGCAACTGACCGGATAAAATATCGGTTGAAAGGTTCAGGGTTCA
>CAZQAF010000075.1:15265-17271 GCA_964591175.1 uncultured Desulfobacteraceae bacterium
GTTCAGCAATAAGATGCAACCGGATATGCTTTGAACCTTGAACGGTGAACCCGGAACCGATGAACCCAAAATCCAGAATCTTCGAACCCATAATCTTCGAACCCGGAACCCGGAACCGATGAACCCAGCGCCCAAAATCGTCGATCTGTCCCGGATCGACTTTGACGATGATGCTTTTCTTATCACCACCGGAAAAAAGCGTGATGATCTGATGGGTTCAATAAAGTATCTGGGGCTGTTGAATCCGCCGGTGTTATTGGAAAAGGAAACAGGATATACGATTATTTCCGGGTTTCGCAGGGTTGAAGCATGCCGGCGATTAAATCGTTTTGAACTCAGCGCCCGGGTTTTGGATCCGGATACCGACAGATTCAAATGCGTAACCTATGCCGTTGCGGATAATGCGTTCCAAAGACCGCTGAATATCATTGAAAAATCAAGGTGTTTCAGTATGTTATCCGGATATTACAAAAGTATCGATTCGCTGGCCGAAGCACTGCCGATATTGGGCCTTTCCGAACATCCGTCGATGATAAAAAAGATCAAAGTTGTTTATGATATGACGGAGTTGCTTCAAAACAGCTTGCTTTCCAACACCATCGCTCTTGCCACGGCTTTGGAGCTCGTTGAATTATCAAAGGCTGATGCCCAAGGACTTATCAGCCTGTTCAATGCCCTTAGCTTGAGTCTCAACAAACAAAGAGAAATCCTGACAATGGTGAAAGAAATTGCCGTTCGTGAAGACAAATCAATCACACAGGTTCTGGATGCATCTCATTTGAAAAACATTTTAATGGATAAGGATCTCGACAAAAACCAAAAGGCTCGTAAAATCAGAATATATTTAAAACAGCGGCGCTTTCCCGCCATCGCCACCGCAGAACAATCTTTCCAACAGCATCTCAAAAAACTGAACCTTGGAAAAGGAATGGAACTCATTCCTCCGGTCAATTTTGAAGGTTCAACCTATACACTAAAGCTGACGTTTAACCACCTGAATGAACTTAAAAAGCTAAAAAATACGCTGGATATTTTCACAGAAAATCCTCATCTTAAAAAAATTGTCAGCGATTAGTTTGATCAAAATTATCTTGTCGATTTCAGTAAGTTATGTTTGTCAATCCATCAATCCCCGAAAACAAAAGTTCAATTGTTAAAAAGTGAATATATTTGCTTGACTAAATAAGAAGCACCATTTATATATTCCTTAATTAAATAAATATGGTTCAGGATGATATGGGCATTAAAGAAAGAAAAGAACGGGAAAAGGGACGACGGCGTCAACAAATAATGGTTGCGGCAAAAAGGGTCTTTTCTCAAAGGAGCTTCAACAAGGCAACCATGGAAGACATTGCCAAGGAAGCAGAGCTCAGTCCCGGAACAATTTATCTTTATTTCAAGAATAAAGAAGAGTTGTTCGCTTCTCTTTCGTTAAGAATACTTCAATATATGAGTATTCGATTGGAACATGTACATAATGAAAAGTATGAGGAACCCAAACAAAAATTAACGGCCTTAAAAGAAGCGTTGTATGAAGTTTATGAGTTTGATCCTCTGGTACTGATTAATATGTTCCATTTACAATCCAGTGAAACACTAAAGAATTTGTCACCTCACTTACTATCGGATATCAAAGATTTGTCAAGACAATCATTTAAATCGATTGCCAGAGTATTTGAAGAAGGAATAGAAAAAGGGGATTTCATCGACAGACATCCGGTAGCACTCGCCGACATTGTATGGGCCTTGTTTTCAGGAGTTGTTCTTTGGGAGGAAAGTAAAAGACTGATTGACAGTAAAAAAGATTATCTTAGATCAACACTTGAAATTGCATTTGAAATCTTTAACCGGGGCATAGAAACATGCCCGGAAGCAACCAACTAGTGTCCATCCATAAATGAAGATTTTTGTTCAAGATCAAGGCATGCGAAACAAATAACCGCCCCGATGAAATAACGGGACAAGCCGGCATATAATTGATATTCCGAGGATTATTTTTTGAGCAT
>CAZQAF010000076.1:0-17149 GCA_964591175.1 uncultured Desulfobacteraceae bacterium
CCGGTGATATCCAGTTTCTCATTCATGCATAGAGTTCTCCTTCTCGCCCTTTTTAAACTTCCTTAACGAGCCCTGAATATCATCTATGGCGTCGTAAAAGAGATTGTTGAGGTTGAAACGTTGTTCTTCCACACACCGAAACAACCCCCTTCTGGTTGAATGCGAACCGCTTCCCTGACATACAAAGCGATTTCGGCGGATGCCGATCCCTTGTCTTTCAACCGATGCATCAAAACGTTATTCAGTTGTTTCAAATCTGCTTCCCCCGACCGGATGCTTCCGCAGACGAGCTCTCCAGCTTTTGAAGCCGTTTTTCAATTCTGACAATGGTATCCTCAACTTGCGCACGTTGGGGTGCTTGCCGGCTGAATACCGGATTGTTCACCCACCAGTCCATACCCATTTCCTTTGCCTTATCTACGGAACAGATCACCAGACGAAGCTGGATGGTCAACAGTTCGATGTCTACCAGGCTGATCTTGATATCCCCCGCGATGACGATTCCTTTGTCAAGGACCCGTTCGAGCAGATCGGCAATATTGGTGCTCTGAATGGAATGCTGCGCAGCTCGCTGAATGGCCATTTGTTTTTCCCTTTTGGATTGTTGATTGTTGATTGGATTCTTTAACCATCCCCGATAAATCGGGGCTTTCGCCATAAGTCCGGCAGACAAGTCCGATAGGCTCCAACAATGGCCAATCATCAATCATAAGAGTTTTCCCAGCGGCCCCAAATCAAGATTGAGATCATCTTCAACCAATCCGAATTCCAGGCAAAGCCTTTCGAGCTCCTCGGACTGCCGCATCAAGGCCACCCCCACATCTTCAATTTCATCGTCACTCAAGGATCCGGCGTTAATTCGACGGATCGCCTGACGTTCCAGAATCTCGTGCAGAAGCTTCACCAGGGTCAGCACCAACTGCCCAATCCCGTTTTTAACATTGGTCGGATCGAGGTTCAGCCGGCCTCCCTTTTCTCGACTTTTCGGATCAACGCCTTCCGGCATGGAGGTTCCTGCTTCCATCACCCTAACAAAGTCATCGAGGGCTACCGACTCTACTTTCGACTGTTCGTTAAGCTCCATAGATAACACCTTTCAATTGTTGACCCTTGGATTGATTATTGTTGATTGTTGATTGGATTTCTAACCATCATCACTCCAAACAATCGCCAATCGTCTCACACCCCGTCTTTAAGCCTGCTCCGGCCCCCAAGCCCAACCTGATCGGCGGCGTATTATCCGCATCCGATGCAACCCTGCGGGCCGTTTCAATGGATGTGAGTACAACTTGCAGTCCCAGGTAGATCAGATCGACATTGGCGACGGAAATCGTCACCTCTCCCACCACCACGGCCCCCTTGTTGAGGATGCGATCGAGAGCTTCGCAGAGCGAGATGTGTTCGCTATCATTTAAAGAAAATTCCCGCATAAACCCCCTTTAAGTTTAATGGGACACGGATTTTCACAGATTTTCACAGATAATATTCTTATTTTTTAATTAAAAAATCTTGATAATCCGTGTCTACCTGCCCGCTCGTGCCCCAAGCCGCTTCGCCTTGCTGGCAGGCAAGCCTGCATGGCAGGCGGGTCTTTGTCCAATATCGTCATTCGACTATCATAAAGCGTTTCTCCCAGTTCCCCGAGCCGCTCGAGGCCTCGCGGCTCCGTCCGACGATAAATCAATGTTTGATGCATTTGGGAAAAGGCCCGTTGATATTTTTTCCCGAGTTGCGACTCTCTTTGATAAAGAGCGGAGCATAACGAACATTTGCCGTCCGGCGTAGCAAGGTTGAGAAAGAGCGTCGGTGCATGGATGCCGATACGATTGCAGGCGGATAGAAGGGCCTTGGTCTCTTCAAATGCCATATCCGTTGGAATCGCCACCGTAAATAATGCAGACTGTCGCGGATCTCTTAACAGCGTTTGGAGAACCTTAAGCTCTTTTGACATCCGCACCATTCGACAGGAAATCCCGGGAAGTCTGAAGACCCGCTTATATTTCAAGAAAAGGTTAAAGAATACTTTAAGCCACCGGTCGATAAGTTCGGGAGTCTCCAGAAGCCGGATAAGATGTCCCGTGGGCGCAGCATCAAGGATGAAAACATGGTATCGGTCATTGGCAAGAAACTCCATCACCGACGTGAGGGCCATGACCTCGTCCAGGCCGGGCGGCGAGAGGTCCATGACACGTTCCATCACCTCCCGGTCAAAGGCCAGGTCTAAATTGGACGAAACAGAACTTAGAAACTGCTCCAGTTCCGCTGCATACTGTTTTTTCAAGATTTCGAACTCTGTCCGGGCATCTATTTCCATGGCGGTTAGCCCGGCGGTCAAGCGGGTTGGCCGGGGTCCGATGTCAGCATCCAGACAGGCCGACAGTGAATGGGCCGGGTCTGTAGAAAAGATAAAGACCTCCTTAGGCACCGGATCTCGGGCCATTCTTACCGCCGTTGCACAGGCCAGGGTGGTCTTTCCGACCCCACCTTTGCCTGCAAAAAGGATGAGCCTGGTTTCGGGAGAGGGAGGCCGCCCCGGCATCCCGACCGGCGATACTGTTCCGGAAACTGGAAACCGGAAACCGAATTGATCCTTGACGGATGTTTCGATCGGGACTTTCAACAACGACACATTCTCCCAGAACATATCAAGAGGGCCCGGTCCACGCACCTCTTGTGGATACATGGGAATTCCCCAGAGAGAATACCCGGACATTTTGTCGGAAAGACGCCCGAGCGCCTTTATCTGTTGGTTGTGCCTGTCCAAACACACCGCGCAGGAATTTTCCGGATAGAGCATGTTGACCACGATATCCGTAACCGGTATTTTTGACCGTTTCAGTTCAGCCAATAATGCCAGGGTTTCATGGATGCTCAAGACCTCTGCAAGCATAACCGGCACAAAACGGCAACGAGACGGATCTCCTATCAGCGCCTCCATTTTCTTGACCGAATCGGACAGATTCAACAGAAAATCATCCAGTTCGTCCTTAATATAGGCGCCGCTGAACAATTGCTTCATGTAGCGGTGTTTGGCCAACAAGGCATCCAGCGCCTCGAGCCATTTTTTTATCAACTCCGGCATGGCAAGAAATCTGAGTGTATGGCCGGTAGGCGCGGTATCCACCACGATGCAGTCATACGGCCCGTCTTCGGCACTTCTGGAAATTTCGAGAAAGGCCATAAGTTCGTCGAGACCGGGGAGGGAGAGGGCCAGAAATTGGCTTATGTCTTCATCATCCAGAAACGTTCCGCGAACGGCAATCTCCCGGAGATCCCCGTCATGCTTCTTTTTAAAGGCCGCCAGACATTGCCGGGCATCAAGTTCAAGGATTTTTAAATTTCCGGGAAGCGCAAGGCCGGTCAGGCTGTCGGCCAGCGAGTGGGCCGGATCGGTGGAAACAAGAAGGAAGGAATACTGAGGATTATCTTGGGCATAACGCAGTGCGGTCGCGGCAGCACTGGTGGTTTTTCCAACCCCGCCTTTTCCGCCGAAAAATACCAGTTGCAATGGGCGGTCACGTAAAAAAGAGGGAACTGCCATGCCGGTTTCTGTTTCATCTTTCCTCTTTATCATCATCTTCATTTTGAATAGCGGTTCCTTGCGCTTGAATTTCGTCCAGCCGGTCAAGAAGTTCCTTTTCCCGGGCGTCAAACTCGGATTCCGTGATCTTCCCGGTTTCCAGCATCATGTAAAGTTCGCTCAGTTCGTTGGTGATGGACACGGCCTCGTTTTCGATCTCTTCCCGGGCAGCATTGCACATCTCGCGGAAAATCCAAAGGATACTGCGTACCGGAAAAAGCAATATGTCATCGACGATCAGCATTTTTAATTTTTCATGGAAAACCCGGGCATTTGTGCCAGAAAAGAGATTCTCCAGTTATGCCTGCTTTCCTAATTAGCCCTTTTAAGTTGATGCCAATTGCCTATCCTGATTATCCTGTCCATCCTGTCAAAAATTTAGAGCTTAAGTTCCATGTCCACGAAATTATGGGGCGCCCAGGGACCATTGTAGTCGAATGCAAAGTTGTTATCGAACAGGTTGGCCGCTTCCAGTATGCCCTTTTCAAAGCGAGCCTCGGCATCCCGTTCCACAAGACAGGCCAAATTCACGATCTCCTTTTCGGTACGGCATTTGTTCCGCCTAATCTCAAAACAATACCGGGACAGTATGTTCTCTACATCGTCGGCACAGCTTTCCCGGTCCTCGTCCAGCATGCGGTCAAACATTCGCCCCAGTTCTATCTTGTCATCCTGAGCAGGTTCGCGATGCGTTCCGAAAAACCTATCGCGTGCGAATCTGAGTTCCGGATGAGTATTGACAAAGTATTCAAATATATTCGGCACATCCCAGACAACACGCAATCCCATTTCCATTTTACCGGCAACATGATGAAGCTGTTCCTGAAATGCCGACCTGTTTTCAGCAATGATCTTTTCGGTGGTTTTGGAACCGTCTGCAATGACGCCAAAGGAGATGGGCAGTGGAGTACTTTCTTCCATCAGCCGCCTGAGTACGCGCTGGTGGGCTGAAAGATGGCGGCGTTCCGGCCGGAGCTTACCATTGGGAACGTCGCTGACCACAGCCGCCGTCTCCTCCCGAAAGATGGTGTAGACGACGCTGTTGTCAATACCGATGGGACCGTAGTTACGCGCCTCGGACCCGTACGTCACGGCATACAGATATCTCCCCTTTTTGTTTGATGTTTGCCCGGCCATAACGCTAACTCATCCTTTCTTATGAAGATTCAGGGTTTTAGGTGCTGGGTCCCCCGTTCCCTCCGGATTATAGGCCCTCGGGGCCGGAGGCAAGGTTAACCTCTGAACCCTGAACTTCTGAACCTTTGAACCCTTGAACATCTTCAACAGCGAGAGCCGATACGCTGTTGACGATATTGATGGTTTTGAGCTGTCCCAGATGGGTCTTAATCTCCAGCAAGGCTCTGCAGGCGAAGCATTTGACTTGTCCATTGTAATCATCATAGACTTCGTCTAAATCCACCTTATGACCGCAGGAAAGACAATTGACCTTCATATAAAGTTCTCCTCTCTATTTACCCGTTTTCCATGTTCTCTCATCCTTCGTCCATCGACCTTCAGTAGCTGATCTTGAACCCCCCCGGGGCACGGTTAGGATTAGACTCGGGCATGTTTTTTTTCCCCGGGGCGTCGACGCCGACCGCGATATTTTTCCTAAGGTCCAATTCCTTTAAAAGTTTGGCTTTTTCGGCGTCGATATCCTGAAAACGGTCATCGATATCCTTCACCCTTAACATCGCACTTTCCCTTTCCTTGCCCCGCCGGGCTTTTTCCATTTCAAGGGAGCCGATCCTCAAAAAAACCCTGTACGGTTCGGATTCCTGATCGACTCTTCCCGAATGGGAACGGATATTCTGAAGGCCCCGAATATTTTTTTTGGCGATTGCCATTTTAATCGTCCTTTCTTAATGCTGGATGTTAGTTGCTGGCCATTGGTCACTAGTCATTTGGATATACGCCTACTGTTTTCCACATACCCGCTGTATGACTTCCTCCACCTTGCCGGATATCACTGACTTGCCACCGCGGGTTACCTTGGCCGTATCCGTACCCAGAACATCGCGACAGATGCGAAGGAAAATGGGATCGTTCATCCGGGCGCGACCTTCCAACCGGGCCAAAATTCGAGCAATTGCGATACAGGCCCGGATCGTAGGCCGGTTGTTGGTGACCCCGATGCCTCTTAATTCCCTCACGATATCCACAATGGTCTCGGCATCCGCAATTTTGATGCCGGATTTGGTCATTGTGACCTGAATCTCCGATGCCCGGTCGAAATGGCTGAGATTGATGGTGATGAGCCGATCCATCAAAGCATCCTGGGTTTTGTGGACCCCTGCGTACTCCTCCGGATTGGAGGTGAAGACGGCCCGGAAATTCGGATTCACTTCCACGTACCCGTCTCCGGATCGCCGGAGTTTCGGCAAATTGAGAATCTTCTCCTCCAGAACGCTCAGAAGCGCGTTGTTCGCTTCAGGTCTGGAGCGTGTGAACTCGTCATAGATAAGCGTATACCCGTTCTGACAGGCCGTGGTAAGCCGGTTATCCTCCCACGTTGTATTATAATGCTCTTCGGTCTTGAGAACGGAATGGATATAATTATCAACGAGCTTGGTCTTGCGGTATCCGGAATCCCGTCCGATCAGGTCGGAACTTGTAAATTCATCGTCTCCGTGTATGAGGGTAACCGGCCGACCGAGTTGTGCGGCAATATGAAAGGCAAGGGTTGTCTTTCCGGTTCCCGCGGGACCGGCAAAGTGTACCGGGTATCCCACCTCGAGATAAGCGAGTGCGCGTTCCGTCAGATCCCGGACATACGGTGTGTTGACGAACTGATCGCTGGGCTCCGGGTGGATGTTATCTTCGGGAATTGAAACCTTTGACACGCCTGTTGATAAGACTCTCAAGCTGTTATCTTTCATCTCGTTTTCACTCCATTAAGATTGATGATCCCGTAAAAAGTCAGAAAAGCGGCTTTTTTATGAGAGTGTTTTTTATTTATTGAGCCAAATCTCTGGCATCATCGATCCAATTCTCCACATTGGCGGATCTTGCCGATTTTCCCAAAATCTCCCGCAACTTTTCCGGAGAACTTTTTGCAAGCTGGGCAAATGTATAATATCCGGCCTTGTTCAACCGCCCTTGCCGCACCGGACCGATTTCGGCAATTACGGTGAAGTCATCGGGGATAACCTCGTCGGCGGTCGCCGCTTCAGCCGCATGCGGAGTCTTAATTTCTTCAGTTTCCGCAGCCGCGGTCCCGGCAGGAAAATGGCCGAACCAGGCGCGGCGAGCTCCGGCTATGTCATCCGCAAATTCCCTGCGAAATCCGGCGATCTCTTGCCGCAGAACGTTCATATATTGCCCGAGCTCGGACAGGAACCTTTCGCGTTCACCCTTTGTCTTTGCAGCCATATTGGCGTGGGCCTTTCGAAAACCCGACTGCATATCGCTTACATCTTCAGCCAGTTCTGATGCGAATTCTTTTAACTCGGAAATGAAGGCAAGAAGATCCGCTTTCATATTCCTGGACATATCGAACCGGTCGTTGCGAAAACCCGCCTGCATATCAGACACCTTGCCCTTCAGGTCCGATACAAACGATCCGAGATTCGCTTTCATGTTCCTGGACATCTCCGCATGCTCGCTGCGAAAGCCCGACTGCATCTTTTCCGCACCGGCCTTCAGCTCTGAAATGTCGTGTCTCAAGTCACTGATGAACACCTCGCGCGAACTGCGCAAAGCGCCTATCTCACCGCACAAGCGCGTCATATCGTCTGTTAACCGACCCATGTTGATTCTCCTTTCTCTTTTGTATCCGTTCAAAGGTTCCTTTACCGTTCAGGGGTTCTGAGTTCCGGGTCCACCTCCGAACATCGAGCCTCTGAACATAGATTCGTGAGGGACCACGACACCGGCCCCTCACGAAAATTCAGCTTCAGGCCGGAGCCGCTGCGGCTGCAGTAAGGCCAATGGCTTCGGCATACTTCAGGTATGTCTCGACTGAAGCGATCACTACCCTTGCCTCAATAGACAGCAGTTCGATCCCCACCAGGGAAACCTTGGCCCATGCATCGATCACGATACCTTTATCAAGGATACGATCCACGACTTCTGCCAGACTCGAGGAATCCGTTGTTTTCTGAATTTTTGCCATAATCATTCTCCCTTTCTAAGTTTGATTGTTTACAAAAAATTAACCGAAATTAGGCATGCCTGCCGTAATGGTACTGCAGGACCTGTGCCACTCGAGAATTAATTCTATTTTCACAGAAAACTCAGCATGTTGATGTGATCAACGGGGAAGGAATGTTGCTTGAAGTCAGAGGACAAGGGAATCGATGCTATGGAACACATTCCCTATAAGAGGTCTTCAAACTTTACTTCTTACACTCACTTTATCTATCACCTTTAGTATTTCATCATGGTCGAAGGGTTTGGGGATGAAACTGTAAATCACATCTTCTTCCAAGGCGTTCTGTATATTGATGTCATCCTTGTAAAAATAACCCGAAACGATCACGGCACGAACACCGGAATCGATCTTGCGAATCTGCCGTGCCAACTCCAAACCTTCCATATCGGGGAGCTTGGCGTCCAGAAATGCCATCCGGAAGCGCTTTTGCTTTACCAATTGAAGCGCTTCACGTCCGTTTAATGCTTTCTCCGACAAAAGCCCGATTTTTTGCAATATATTCTCAAATACCCAACATATATCCGGCTCGTCGTCCACGATGAGAAATTCTTTTTGCTTTTCCGTCATATTGCCCGCCTTAGTAAATATATTCTTAAATATGGAAAAGTTTAACATGCCTGAAGTGAACTAAAGTGTCTAAAGTTTTAGGACTCACATAACCGGAAATCCTACGGTAAAGGTACTCCCTTTGCCTTCACGGCTTTCCACATCGATGGAACCGTTATGCTGTTTGACGATAGAATAACAGATGGAAAGCCCCAATCCGGTTCCCTGTCCCACAGGCGACGTCGTGTAAAAAGGATCGAAGATTTTATCAATGTCATTCTCGGAAATTCCCTGACCGGTGTCTGTTATGTGAACCAGGACTTCCCTCCCTTCCGTCTCAATTGAGATGGTCAAGGTTCCCCCATCCGGCATGGCCTTAATGCCGTTCAAAAAGAGATTGATTAATACCTGTTGGAGCAGGCTGGCATTGCCGTTGATCACAATAGATTTTTTTTCAAATTGCAGATTGCTTTTGATCTTTTGAATTTTGGCCTGGTTTTCGATCAACGTCCACGCTTCCCGTATGAGAGCAGACAGATTTAACTGTTCCAGCTTAGACGTCACCTCGGGCCGGGCAAATCTCAACAGGTTTTCGATGATATCAGATACTCTTTGAATGCCGGTGTGGATTTTTTCGGCGCATTCCCGACGAAATTGTGCGCCGATATTCTCATCCATAAGAAACTGAACGCCTGAAGAACAAATTGCCAGCGGATTTCGAATTTCGTGGGCAATCCCTCCGGCCATCACGCCTAATGCGGTAAATTTTTGTGACTGTAAAAGTTGTAACTCCAATTTGCGGCGCTCGGTCTGGTCTCTTCCCACGGCAACGATCCCTATTGCCTGGGATTTTTCGTCTTTCATCTGCGAGCAAACCCAGGAAACCGGAATGCTTGTCCCCTTTTTCGGAATGAGATCCCATTCATTCATCTGCGTTTTATTAATGCGTTTCATTCTGGAAAAAACCTTTTTCACCTCATGTTTCCAATCATCGGCAATGTATTTGATAAACGATTTATGCTTTACTTCATGGAAGGCGTATCCTGATATCTTTTCCGCTGCCGGATTCCAGGATAAGATGTTGCCGTTTATGTCCGTGGACAGAATGATGTCACTGGCGCTCTCAAAAACACTCGCCATGTGGCGCTCAACACGACGAACTTCTTCACCCAAACGTATCTGCTCGGTAACATCGTCCATCAGAAGCATCACATTCTCAACCCTCCCTTCCCACACCATGGAAAAAGGGAGTATGCGGTAATAGTAAATCCGCATCGGAACGCCCGGTGAGCGATAGGACATCCGTTGCCCCAAAGTCGGGCGATTATTGTCGAAGACCTGATGAATCTGCAAGGAGATGTTCATCTTCTCCAGAATGATGGCCGGAAATATATCTTCCAATCGGCAGCCGACGGTATTGGCCAAGGACCGCCGGCTCTTGGCCAAAAAATTGCGGTTGGCCGAAACGACGCGTATATCCCGGTCTATCATCAAAACCGACGAAGGGATGGCGTCCAGCAGCATCCGATAAAGCTTTTCAAATCGTTCCGATGAACTCTCACAAGATTCCCTGTTCCGCATTAAATTCATGGCTGATACACCTTCATAGGTTCAGGGTTCAGAGGTTAACCTTGAATCTTGCTTTTCGGCATGACAAAGTTATACGGCGGCCATGGGCCGCTTAAAAGAAGCTTTGCTGCCGCATCTTGACTGATATCCAGAAATACCTGCCTAAAATGTTTAACAGCCTCTCTGGGTACTAAAAAGTAAAGCGAGAGAAGATGATTTTGGAACTCTGATTTGAACCGGATATAGAGCCCGGAGAAAACCCGGTGAAAGTGACTAAGGACGGTCTCAAATTCTTTGTCCACCTGATCCTCCCGATCATAATGGATTTTCCGGGCCGAAAGGTACGCCCGTCCGGGAGTCTTTGATTTTGGCCCGCCCTGGCGCGATTTGTCACCATTGAATAAAAATTGTCTTTCATTCTTTTTTAATTCCGCAATCTCCAATCCCCCATCCGCAATGAGGATCCGTATTCCCATTTCTACACATCCTTTTATTGTACCAAGAAGGCGCCCATATTGGCCGCCGTGTTCTTCAAGAAGCCGGCAGACCTGCTGCTTACCGTTGAACGTACAACCGTAACGCATGGGGATAACGGTTCGATCTCGATGAAAAAATTCAACCACCCGTTTATAAGTTAGAATGCGGGACACATCCGGCAAAAGGTTCGGCTGAGTGATGCCGGAAATTGCCGCGGTGAGGCCGTTGTTCGATACCAGCGCAACAGGCTGGTCATCCACCCCTGAAAGCGCTCCCGGATTTTGAAGCCCGGGTGTATGAAATATGCAATAAGTCAAATAGTTCATCAGTTTTCCGCCAGCTCTAAAAATTCCTTTGCATTCCGGGCATCAGGATGCTGTCAGCATAGGCATAAAAAATGATGCCGGACATTTTTTGAGTCCTGAAAAGCCTGGGTCCTCCGGCCCTTGTCTGTCTCGCATAGCGATAGATTCTTTACGCCAACATGGTGTGAACCGTGGTTACTAACTCATCCAATCTAAGGGGCTTAAAAAGGACCGAGTCTACCGCACTTCCTTTTAGTTTAGGTCTAATTTCTTCTTCTCCCCATCCTGTCATCAAGCAAACCCGGATGTCGGGTGAATGATCTTTTATGCAAGAAGCCAAGGACCATCCGTCCATGGAAGGCATTGTCAGGTCAGTCAGGACCAGGTCGAATGATCCTTTACGAAAACGGGACACCCCATCTTCGCCGTCACAGGCTTCTGTCACGTCACATCCCATTTTTATCAATACAGACAAAATGAAATGACGTATATATTCTTGCTCTTCAACAACCAGTACTCGGCTCTTTTTAGTATCCATTTTAATATCCTTTCCCATTTCCTTGCACCTTTTTTACGCCATATCGAGAGACGGGCAAAAGCTGTAGGGAGGCCAGGGGCCTGAAAGCTTCAGGGACAGCCCCTCATGATCATGTTTTGCATTCATTCTGTCAGCCTGAGCGCAAAAATCCGGCACTGAATCCCTGGGAATTAAGTAAGCCCAATTCATAATCATATCCGTTCCTGTGGCATCACGGGACAGTGGTTTTCTCTGGTAAAAATCCGAAGTATAAGCGTTCATAGTTTCACCGATTTCTTTTACGACCTCCTTCAGCCGGCTATTCAACTGCTTATCGATTTTATTCCGGATTCGCTTTGCCTGAAAATAGCGTAATCCGGGAGTTAATGCGGCCAATCGTTCGGTCTCTTCGGCAAGCGCTTGATCATAAAACTTCTTTTTTGCTTTTTTGCTGTCTATATACCCTTTTACCGACCATTCTTCTTTGTCCGCCACATGATCCAGAAAATCCAATATCTTGTTGCGGCATATTGACAAGCGTTTCTCAAGGCTCTCGATGGATGAAAAAATGGTTCCAAACCGGGCCGGAAGCACGGATGAACGACGCATTACCTCCTCGACCACTGCTTCATGGCGGACGGCACGCGGTCCGACCCAACCTATGTCCGCCATATTACGTTCACCCGAGGGCCCGCAGAACTGATCCAGGGCGATACTGCTGATCACCGCCGCGACATCTGAAAATCGATGCAAAAGAATCGGCATTCGGCCGTCGACTCCCGTTCCCTGAATCGAAGGCATTGGGAGAAAACGGGTGAAGCCAAAAAGATAAATCCCTTGGCCTGCAGCTCTTTTTATCTCTTCCGATTTCATATTTACTGCGATGAAACCTCCATCAATGCGGATTCAATATCTTTACTTTCAATGCGAACCTTAACCTTTTCGGGTTTATTGCCTTTTGCTTTTTCAACGGCCCGGCGCACAGCGTTGAGAGCGGCTTTGTTGCAAACCGCAGCAATCTCGGCACCGCTGAAAGCTTCTGTCTTTGAAGCCAGTTCAGCCGAGTTGATACCGGATGCCAGGGGTTTCCCTTTAAAATGGATATCAAATATTTCTTTACGATCTTTTTCATCCGCCATGGGAATCTCCACGATCGTATCAAAACGGCCGGGCCTGAGCACGGCCGGATCAAGCAGGTCCGACCTGTTGGTGGCACCGAGCACCAGAACCCCTTTCATTTCTTCAATCCCGTCGAGCTCTGCTAAAAATTGGCTCAGAACCCGCTCCGATACATGGGAATCCGACGAACCCATACTCCGTACGGGAACCAGCGCATCGATTTCATCAAAAAAAATGATACAGGGTGCAGCCTGCCGCGCCTTCCGAAACACCTCCCGCACCCCCCTCTCGGATTCACCTACATACATGGAAAGGAGCGCCGGACCTTTCACTGATATGAAGTTCACCCGGCTCTCATTGGCGATGGCTTTTGCAACCAACGTTTTACCGCATCCGGGAGGACCGGATACGAGGATTCCTTTGGGAGGTTTTGTCCCGGCTTGTTCGAAAAGAAGTGGGTATTTCAGGGGCCACTCCACCGCTTCCACCAGATGCGCTTTGATCGATCCTAGGCCGCCCACATCTTGCCAGCTCACATTCGGAACTTCGACAAAGACCTCACGAATGGCGGACGGCTCAACCTCTCGAAGGGCAGATAGAAAGTCATCCATATATACTTCAAGTTTCGAAAGCTGCTCATAGGGGATATGGGTCAAAACAAAATCGATATCCGGCATGATACGTCGCAAACAGATCATTGCCGCTTCACGGCAAAGGGCCTCCAGGTCGGCGCCGACAAACCCGTGGGTGATCTCCGCCAAGTGGGACATATCAACCGCCTGTGCCAAGGGCATCCCCCGGCTGTGAATCTCCAGGATTTGCAGTCTTCCGTTGCGATCGGGGATCGGAATGGCGATCTCCCTGTCGAAACGTCCCGGCCGCCGCAATGCAGGATCCAGGGTATTGGGAATGTTTGTGGCGGCAATCACAATGACATTCTGGCGTTTGTTAAGACCATCCATGAGGGCGAGAAGCTGCGCAACCACACGTTTTTCAACGTCTCCCACAACCTTTTCACGTTTTGGAGCGATGGCATCGACTTCATCTATAAAGACAATGCTCGGCCCTTTGCGAGAGGCCTCTTCGAAGATCTTGCGTAAGTGCGCCTCACTTTCGCCGTAAAACTTGTGCACGATCTCAGGGCCGTTTACAGAAAAAAAATTAGCCTCGGTCTCGTGGGCAATCGTCCTGGCGATTAGGGTTTTCCCGCATCCCGGAGGACCGTGGAGCAGCACCCCTTTGGGCGGGTCGATCCCCAGCCGTTTAAACACCTCGGGATAACGCAAGGGGAGTTCAATCATTTCCCGGATACGCTGGAGCTGAGGTTTAAGGCCCCCGACGTCTTCGTATGAGACGGACCGAACCGTCTCTTCTTCTCGGCCCTTTCCGATCAAAAGCTGCGTCGTCGGATTAATGAGAACGGCTCCTTTGGGGGTTGTCTTTTCCACTTTAAAATCGGCGGATCGACTCCCGAACAGGGTGGCACGGATGCGGTCTTCTTCCACAACGGGCAAGCCGTCGAGGAGGCTGCCGATATACTTCAAGTCTCGATCGGAAGGAACAATGTTGATGGGGGCAATGCAAACCTTTTGGGCGGACAGGCATTCGACCTTTCTGACATGCACGAACTCGTCGACCCCTGCACCCGCATTTTCCCGGGTAAGTCCATCCAGTTGAACACGGGACCGGCCGCGCAGTTCCTTATAAGCCGGCATTGCCTTGCACACCGTCCTTCGCTTCCCCTCAATCTCTACAATATCGCCGATGCTCACCTTGAGTTTCTCGATGTCTTCCGGTCCCATGCGGGCGAATGCCCGCCCCATGTCCTTGCTGAGGGCTTCGGCCACCTTTAGCTTTAATGTTAATTCTTCACCTCTGGCCATAAAAACTCCTAAAACCTTTTTGATCGGGATCTCCGCCACAGGGCACAGGCGGACAACTCCGACTTGCTCCGACAAGCTTTAACCTAAACTGGGCTAAGGTTTAATCAATACATTTAATTTCCAGGACACCATTGTTACATGAAACCTCCATCTTTTCAGGTGGATAGGCTCTTGGCAAAAGAACTTCCTTGCAATACTTTTTGTCTCCCCTTTTAGCATTAATCGTAAGCAAATCATCCTTTATGTCGATTTGAACATCCTGGGTACCGATGCCCGGCATCTCAGCCACAACCAATGTGTGGTCTTCTTCTTCGAATACATCTACCATCGGCTCCCGAACCTCATGAACGAAAGATTCCCCGGTTTTTTCGTCCCTGCGGATATTCCCGAACGGCTCAACCTTGGCCCCTTCGCCCCCCAAACCGACTTTAACCGAAAATCCGTACACGCCCTTAACATCCTTATCCTTCCCATAAATTTCGCCGGCCCGGGAAAGTGATTCCCCCTTTTCGGCCAGCTCGCCGAGCTTTTCCAAAATATCCGTGACCCCCCCCAGAATTCCCCCAAAACCTGCCTTGAATCCATCCTTTCTATATCCTTTTTCACTCATAATTCCTCTCCTTCTAACGGAATTTTCAATTTCTTAATCTTTTTGTGAATTGTTTTATAATCGATTTTAAGCAATCGGGCCGCTTTTGCCTTGTTTCCCCCTGAAAATTTAATCGCACGATTAATAACCTCTCGTTCAACGACCCGGGTATGGTTTTTGATGATTTCTTTGAAGGAGTTGTCTTCCCACGGCATTGGTTTAATTTTCGGTATAAAGCATGTACCAGGCGTCGACGTTATCTCTTTATCCAGATGTATATCTGTTATGATATCATCGGCCAGTAAAACGGCCCTTCGAATAATGGATCTAAGCTGGCGGACATTTCCCGGCCAGCTAAAATCGATCAGACTTTGGAGGGCTGTTTCCGAAAAGTTTTTTACATTTTTATTCAATTCGACGTTTGTGAAATCCAGAAACCGTTTTGCCAAATAAGGAATGTCCTCTCTACGTTGTCGAAGCGGCGGAATAAAGATGACAAGCTCATTCAATCGATAGAAGAGATCATCGCGAAATTGGCCTGTTGCGGACACCGCCTTAAGATCCTGGTTGCAAGCAACCAAGAGACGGACATTTATGTTCAGGGGTTTTGTGCCGCCGACCCGATAAAGTTTTTTCTCCTGAATCACTCGAAGGAGTTTGGCCTGAGAATGCATGGTCATGTTTGAAATCTCATCCAATAACAGTGTCCCCCCTTTGGCCTGTTCAAATTTTCCGGTCTTTTGGCTTGTCGCCCCGGTGAAGGCGCCCCTTTCATGGCCGAAAAATTCGTTTTCCAAAAGCGTATCCTGAATTGCCGCGCAATCGATGGCGATAAAAGGACCTGCTGATCGATGACTGGCCCGGTGAATGGATCGAGCCACAAGCTCCTTTCCGGACCCGGTTTCTCCCTGAATAACAACCGTGAAGTCTGATTTTGACACACGATTCACTTGTGAGATGATCGAGCCGACGATATCGCTGGGCCCCATCGTTTTTCTTAAAGAAATATTATCGTCGAGTTGGCTGGATAGGTGTTTAATCTTTTTTTTGAGATTCCGTTCGGCGACCGCCCGACGCACAACCCGGATAACTTCATTGTGATCGAATGGTTTGGCCAGGTAATCATGAGCCCCTGCCCGCATCGCCTCCACAGCCCCGTTTATATCGGCATGGGCGGTTATAATAATCACCGGAAGATCCGGATCCATCTCCTTCGCGGCTTTTAGGACCTCCAGTCCATCCATGCCCGGCATCTTGATATCCAACAACATCACGTCAGGCATTTTATCGTGGATCATTTTCATTGCGATATTCCCATCATACGCCACTTTGGATTTAAACCCTTCTTTCTTCACGAGACGGGCGAGAATTTCACAGATAAACGCCTCGTCATCAACGATAAAAATCCGTGTACTGTTCCTTTGCATCTTATTATTTTCCATGATAAAGCGGCCGGTTGACAGGATAAATTACCCTGATATCCTTATGAAGTTGATTTTCCAATGTGTGAAGCATCCCCAAAAACAAGATTCCTTCTTCGCCGATTTGAAGAGTTTGATCGATACGATCGGCTATGTATTGGTCACGTTTTCTGATTAATGCATCGGCCAGGGCTTTTCTGCGGGCTTCGATCTCACGACCTTGACGGATATCTTCGACGGTCATCCACTGTTTGATTAGACCATATTCTTCCACCAAAAGTTCAGAAGATTCTGTCCCCATGATCGTTGCCCCTCTTTCCATCAAGCGAAGAAGAAGCCGGTGATTCCTGCTCCCCGCCTTTGTGAGATCTCTGACAATCTCGGCCTCCCTGCCGCAAACCGGCAACCCATCCTGATAAAGGCGTACTTTCTCATATCGGAGGTCCAATCCCTCAATTGCCTGCTCAATTTCAGCCCACATCTTATTTATCAAATATATTTTACGCTTTAAGGACTTTTGTCCAAACTTCCTGAGGGTTGCACGCTGCAAGGCATCGCTGAGCCCGCCCATATCGGCCTGGGTATGAATGACAGGAATGTATATCAGCGTTCTTTTAGGGTCTTTCATGTCGGCCGTCTATTTATCCTCTGACCCGGCATTGCTGAATTTAAAAAATCGTGAAACGATTTAATCGATGAACTTGCTTCCATAGCGCCGATTCCGTTATTCCGTAGTATAGGAACAATAACTCGATGTAAAAAATCTTAGGGGCGTGACCTCGATTGGAATTAAAATCAGATAAAGGGGTGTTGCTTTAAAACCAGATTTCTCCCCCCACCGAGTTCATTCAAAGAAGCCTGTTCTTTCTGCGCGAACTCTTTACCTCCCACGGCTTTGGGCAAATAAATCTTGAAAATCGTTCCTTGCCCCGGTTCGCTGCAAACCCGGATGTCCCCCTTGCTTTGCTTGACGATGTCATACACCGTAAA
>CAZQAF010000077.1:0-9450 GCA_964591175.1 uncultured Desulfobacteraceae bacterium
TCTATCGTTTTTTCAAAACCACGAATAGGCGAAACGCTAAAAAGCGATTCAGGGGGTGCAGTATCTTTTCCAAATATTTAAGGGTTGAATATAGAAATAGCGGACATAGACTGGGATTGTGAAAGCCGCCGCTTAACGGATAGATAATAAAGTCCGTTCTCTCTTTTTTAATAATTTCCAGTCCCGAAAAATGTTTGGCAAACCCGTGCCGGTATCTTTCCATTATCAGAGTGGGTATGGCCTGGTTGCCATGAAAGCGGTCTTTATTTTTATCCGGGCAGCTTTTGTTAAAAGGGTTTATATTCCAAACGAGACCTTCAGGATGGAGGAACCGATAGATGAAAAAAGAAGCCAGAGATACATAAGGTTCTATTAATACAATTCTTCCTTTTTTCTTCAAAACCCTTTGCGATTCGCAAAAGAATTGAGATGGATCGTTCAAGTGATGCAATACATCAAAAAGAACAATATTGTCCAAGACAGCATCTTTAAAGGGGAGATGGTGAGCATCCAGGACGGCGTCGGCCCATGGCGTAAAAATTATATCTGAACTGATCGCATGTGGGAAAAATTCCTTCAGATTGCCGCTCCCGCCCCCAATTTCCAAAATCGATCCCGGCCTTAATCCGGTTCCAATTTTACGATACCAATTATGGTACAGTCTTTTTAAAATCTTCTTGGATTTCCATATCTGTTTTCGTTGGCTCAGAATGTAGGCATCTCGGCGCATCATCGTTGTCGATTTATAAGATTTTAATTTTTTTATAGGCAAATATCGTCATTTTCATCAACAACCATCCGTGACGAAAACGACGGATATTCGTTGTGCCGTAAGTCCTCTCCTGATAACGTATCGGCACCTCCACGACTTTAAGGTTCTGTTTTACAGCACCGAAGATAAGATCAAAATCGCCGAAAGGATCAAAATCGCCGAAATAACTTCGATCAGCTTGAATTTTATCATAATCCTTTTTAAAAAGGGCTTTGGTGCCACAGAGGGTATCCTTGAACCGCTGGTTGAGTATCCATGTGAACATCATGGAGAAAAATTTATTTCCAAGATAATTCAAAAATCGCATGGCCTGTCTTTCCATGGGATAAACGAGGCGGCAGCCGTTGATGAACTCTCCATGATCTTCGACAAGGGCCGTATAAAATTTTGGCAGGTCCTCAGGCGGCACCGTAAGATCCGCATCGAGTATCATCAAAATTTCGCCGCCTGCAGCGTCAAAGCCTTGTCTTACGGCATCGCCCTTACCATTTCCGCTCTGTATTACAAGTTTGATGTCTTTATCCGGATGGGTCCGTATCCTCTTCTTTATTTCTTCTTGCGTGCCGTCTGTAGAATGTCCGTCGATAAAAATGATTTCCTGATGTTTACCAAAATTCGGGATTCTTCTTATGGCCGGTTCAATATTACCCCTTTCATTTTTGCACGGTATCAAAATGGTGGTGGAAAATTCTTCTTTATCTTTATGCTTGATCGGTCTGGCGACGATATATTGGCAAAGGCACAATTTTCTAAAGATAGGCAGTGACGCGAAATATTTATTGATAAAGTTGCTGAACCAGGGAATTTTTTTTGGAATAAGCAAACGGACATCGGTTTTGACAACCTGGAAATGAGCCAGGGAAAGAAGATTGCAGATATCATCTGTGGACAGCCAGTTTTGGTGATGCTGGGGCATTTTCTGTCCCAGCAATTCGCCCATTTTAAGAATCGGCTCCCAAAAAAAATTATAATAAGAGACAATCAGCCTGCTATCCGGCCGGCAAAAAGCGTGAAGCCGATTAAATGTCTCTTCAACATCCATTAGATGCCCCACGACATCGGACAATATTAAAACATCAAAGGTTTCTCCCCATCCGTCTATACTTTCGATATCTGCTACGCGAAATTCCAGATGAGGATATCGCTCCCTGCCGATACGCACCATTTCCCGGCTGAAATCGATGCCTACGCCGCGCTTGGGTCTCAGGGCATTTAACAGATCCCCGGTTCCGCACCCCAATTCCAAAAGGGATCGTCCGCTGGAAATCAAGAATTGGAAATATTTCTCCTGATCGGCGTAGTAGTATGCATTACGTTCTTTCCAGTATCGGCGTTCCGTTGCGAGTTCATCAAATCGTTTACGAATATTTTCCTTCTGTGACATTTCTTTACAAATTTTTAATCAGCGTTTATAAAGTTGGAATCATTGAAATTAGTAGCGTCTTATGGCACAAGCTTTGCATATTTATCCAGGACTGAAGCCGATACTAAAATAACAGATGTATATTCTTGGATTCTCAACCCGGTGTCAAGTTAAAGATAAGAAAGTCAATGGTTTTTATCCGGAACTTTTTCTATGATGTTTAGTGTCAAAAAAAAATTGCGTTTGGAATATATCATTTGTTTGATTTTGGTGGCAATAATACTTGCGGCCTATTGGCAATTGCCGACCCATGGCTTTTTAAACCTGGATGATAATCGCTATATCACACAAAATGAGCATGTGAAAGCAGGCGTCAACTGGCAAACCATTACCTGGGCGTTTAACTTCGAAAATTTCGCATATTGGCATCCCGTAACTTGGATGTCCCACATGTTGTTTTTTCAGCTCTTTGGTATGAATCCCGCCATGCACCATATGATGAATCTGTTTTTGCACATTGCAAACAGTCTGTTGCTGTTCTTGGTGTTTAAGCGGATGACCGGCGAAATTTGGCAGAGTGCCTTTGTCGCCGCCTTGTTCGCATTACACCCCTTGAATGTGGAATCGGTTGCATGGGCATCGGAACTTAAAAATGTTTTAAGCACGTTTTTCTGGATGGCAACCCTATTTTGGTATGTGCGTTATGTTGAGCGTCCTGGGTTTTATCGGTATTTAATAATGCTCTTGGCGTTCGCACTGGGTCTTATGGCCAAGCCGATGCTGGTAACGTTGCCGTTCGTACTTCTTCTGCTCGATTACTGGCCGTTGAATCGTCTTAAATTTTATCAATCAGCCGGTGTCGAACATGGATTTTTTCAACCGGCAGCCACTGAAAACAACCCTTCTTCGGTTTTGGCCCTTATTTTAGAAAAAATTCCGTTTTTATTTCTTTCAGCAGTTTGTATGTTCCTGTCCAATTTATCGGTTCAGCGTCAAAGTGTTGTAATATCAACGGCTTTGGTACCCATGAAACTCAGAATCGCCAACGCTGTAATTTCATATGTCGGCTACATCAAAAAGGTGGTCTGGCCGTATCATCTCGGCGTCTTTTATCCTTTTCCAAGGGCCATACCATTGTGGCAGGTTATTGCTGCCGGTTTGTTTTTGCTCTTTCTCACATTTTGGGCATTTCGCTTGATAAAGAGAAGTCCTTATTTGGCAGTCGGGTGGTTATGGTTCATCGGAACCCTGATCCCTGCAATCGGATTGGTGCAAGCGGGTTTATGGCCGTCCATGGCCGACCGTTTTGCTTATGTGCCGGCCATAGGACTTTTTATTGGTATTGCCTGGGGTGTCCCTGATCTTTTGGGGCGATGGGGCCGCAAAAAATGGTTGCTGGCACCCATCGCCGCAGCGCTTATTTTAACTTTTACGGTAGCCACTCATCTGCAAAACAGGTATTGGGCCGACAATATCACCCTCTTTAGACATGCCCTTGAGGTAACCAACAAAAATGCTATCGCACATGAGAAACTGGGTGAAGCGCTATTTGCCAAAGGAAAAGCCGATAAAGCCGTCAGGCAGTATCGCGAAGCATTGCGAATAGCCCCCAACCTTATTGGCGCCAATTTGAACCTGGGTGTTATTTTAAGAGAGGAGGGTAAGTTTGACAAGGCGATAGAACATTTTTCAAAAGTAATACACACAGACGCCAATTCCGTCGATGCGCGTTATGAGATTGCCGTTACCAAGGAAAAACAGGGCGATTTTAATGCAGCGATTCGATACTTCGTAGCGGCACTTCGCATAAAACCGGGCGATGCCAGGATACATAATAACTTAGGTATTGCCCTGGCGCTACAGAATAAAGAAAAAAGCGCAATTTTTCATTTTAATGAGGCCCTTCGAATCAATCCGAATTATGCCGGTGCGTCCTATAATTTGGCTAAAATTTATACGCGTCAGGGAAATGTGAAGAAAGCGATATTTTATCTAAAAAAAACATTAAAACTGAAGCCGAATATGGCACCGGCGCTATATAGACTTTCATGGATATTAGCAACTGACGAAGATGATACATATCGAAACGGAGAAGAAGCTGTCAGGTTGGCGACAAACCTGTGTAAAATCACCGGTTATACTCAGCCGCTATCATTTGATGCGCTGGCAGCAGCTTACGCAGAAACAGGACACTTTGACGCTGCTGTTCTAACGGCTCAAAAAGGGATTCAACTCCTATCGACCCAAAGTCCTCACGAATTGGCATCCGGGTTAAAAGAGCGATTGCAGCTTTACAGAGCCAAAAAGCCTTACAGACAGTGTTTGCAGAGAAAAAATGCGTCGTAAATTAACGGATAACACAACGGCATCTTTTTTATTCGCCATTCTGTTGGCATTCTTTTGTATGGAAGTTGTCCTAAATCTTATCCCTCCCATTTCCCGGGACGCTCTCATTCATCATCTGGCAGTTCCCAAACTATGGCTGAAACACGGCGGAATATATGAAATCCCATGGGCAAATTATGCGTATTACCCCATGAATATCGATCTTCTGTATGTCCTTTGTCTTTATTTCAAAAATGACATTGCCCCTAAGTTTATTCATCTGGCATTTGGACTCGGGACCGGCCTGATAATATATCTTTATCTTAAACCCAAATACAGCCGAAACTGGGGGCTGCTGGGCGCGGTTATCTTTATCACAACCCCCATCGTTGTCTGGCTGTCTACAACAGCATATGTTGATTTGGGCATGACGTTTTTTATCACCGCCAGCGTGATGTCGTTTATTAGATGGCGTGATGATGACTATAAGAATATCAAATGGCTCTTACTTTCCGGTTTGGCCATGGGAATTGCCGTCGGCTCAAAATATAATGCCCTTATTGCCGCATTTATTTTGAACATGATTTTGATGCTGAGCGTTGTATGGGATAAACACAAGCAGACAGCAGCACTTTGGTATGGAATATTATTTTTTGTGATAACGGCCTTTACGGCGTCACCCTGGTATTTGAAGAATTATCTTCAGACCGGCAATCCGTTTTATCCGCTTTTTGGCGGTTTTTTTAAATCATTGCATCATCACCCGATTGTAGAAGCAACAAGTCGACAGACCATCGAAAAATCGCAACAGATCAGTTTTTTTAAAATGAGAGAAGTGATGTATGGAGAAAGTTTCTGGGAAACATTGTTGATTCCCATACGGATGTTTTTTCAGGGGAAGGACAACAGTTATCAGTACTTTCAAGGTGTACTCAATCCCGTACTCATAATATTTTCACCGTTTATTTTTCTCAACAAAAGATATGGTAAAGACAAATTTTGCTTTGTAATTTTTACTGTTTTTTTTATTGCCATGGCTTTCTTTTTAACCGCCAAGCAGGTTCGTTATATACTTCCTGTTCTGCCGTTTCTTGCCGTTCTCGCCGTTATGGGGATGAAAAATATTATGGATTATCTGGGGGAAAAACCCCGTTTATCTTCCTTGCGACTTGGCGCACAAATAAAGTCGATGGCCAGAATTTTTGTGCTTGCGAGTGTGGCCGTCTTATTAATCTTTAATTTTATTTATTTAAAAAATCGAATTGAAACGATAAATCCATTCCCTTATGTGCTGGGAAAAGAAACCAGAGAAGATTTTCTAAAGCATCATCTTTTGCACTACGATGCCGTTGAATATATCAACCGTTTTTTGCCGGATGATGCGGTTGTTTTCACCATGTTTCTGGGAAGACGCGGATATTATTTGAACAGAAATTATAAAAATGAGCCATCATTTGGAATGAATACCCTCCGACAGATGGTCAATAACTCCGACAACGAAAACAGATTTAAAAAATATGTCCGGTCCATGGGAGTCACGCATATTCTAATGCGGGTCGATCTGGTGAACAATTTTTTGAAAGATAATTTCTCGAGGGACAATATTAAACGTTTTTTACGTCTCGAAAAAAAATATTGGAAAAAAGTATACGAAAAAAACGGATATGCGGTTTGGGACATTCGCGGATGATTCAACTCTATAACCACGAAAAGAAAACAATATTCGATGTACGCCTGGACGTTTGGGTCTGTCTGTTTATCGTCATCTCTATCCTATATGTTTATTGGCAGGTTAGAAATTTTTCTTTTGTGAACTTCGATGACCGCCAGTATGTCACCCAAAACTATTATGTGCAGGCGGGATTAACCTTAAAAAGCATCCGATGGTCTCTGACCGCGATGCAGGCGAGCAACTGGCATCCGTTGACCTGGCTTTCCCATATGCTGGATTGCCAAATTTATGGGTTGAATCCGGGTCATCATCACATGACAAATGTGCTTTTCCATGTACTGAACAGCTTATTGCTTTTTTTTATTTTCAAGAGGATCAGCGGATCACTATGGAAAAGTGCTTTTGTGGCCGCTCTGTTTGCCTTGCATCCGCTCCATGTAGAGTCGGTAGCCTGGATTGCGGAACGCAAGGATGTTCTCAGCACATTCTTTTGGATGCTGACCCTGTGGTTTTACACAGATTATGTTGAAAGCTCTCGACTTGATAAATATCTACTTGTCATTTTGTTTTATATTTTGGGCCTCATGGCCAAACCCATGCTCGTGACTGTCCCGTTTGTTTTGCTTTTGCTTGATTATTGGCCCTTAAAGCGATTCCATTTAAAATCGTTAGATAATGAAAATTCGTCGAGACAAAGATTGTTTCATTTCGGGTTAATCCGTGAAAAAATACCTTTAGTTCTCTTGTCCTCAGCTTCCTGCGTTATTACATACATCGCCCAAAAAAGCGGTGGCGCCGTAAATTCTCTGGGTGTAATTCCGTTTCATGTCAGAATCGCCAATGCCCTGCTTTCCTATATCAGCTACATCGGGAAAATGTTCTGGCCGCACAACCTTGCAGTCCTTTATCCATATCAAATGTCTATACCGTTGTGGAAAAGTATCGGTGCGGGACTGCTGTTAATATTGATATCTCTCGTTGTTTTTCGGATGCTCAAATCAAAACCTTATCTGGCGGTGGGATGGCTCTGGTATCTCGGAACACTGGTGCCGGTCATCGGGATTGTCCAGGTCGGATCACAAGCATTGGCCGATCGCTATACCTATGTGCCGCTCATCGGTATTTTTATCATGATCACCTGGGGGATTTCCGACTGGATTTCAAAAAAACATTACGGGAAGATCGGACTTTTCATAGCGTCGGCAAGCATTTTAACCATTCTCATGATAACAAGCCGGCTGCAGGTAAAATACTGGTCCAACAGCGTTACGCTCTTCGAACATGCCGTTCATGTGACCCATGATAACAGTGTCGCACAACTCAATCTGGGTGAGGCTTTGGCAGAGCAAGGGAATATGGATAAAGCTGTAAGACATTATAAAACGGCATTGAAAACCAAACCAAATCTTGCCGGAGCGAATATTAATATCGGCGTTTATTTCAGGAAGGAGGGTAAGCTTGATAAAGCCATCGATCATTTTTCGAAAGCGTTACAAGGAACATCCCATTCTGCTGCTGCTCTCAATGAAATTGGCGATACCCTGGGAAAGAAAGGTGATATATCCGGGGCTGTAAAGTATTATCTGGAAGCAATAAGAATAAATCCCGGATATGCCAAAGCATACAACAATTTGGGCGTGATTCTGGCGGGCCGGAATAACGTCAAGGCCGCCATTGTTTTTTTTTCCAAAGCCATTCAGATCAGACCGGATTATGCCGGCGCGCATTTCAACTTGGGAAAGATTTTTTCTAAGCGAAACGATCCTGAAAAAGCGATATCCCAATATGAAAAAGCATTACAATTTGATCCCAACATGATACAGGCCCTCTACCATCTGTCATGGATACGATCGACGCATGAAGATGAAAAATATCGAAACGGCAAAGAAGCTGTGAAGCTGGCCACAAGACTCTGTAAAATAACTCAATTTCATCAACCCTTGGCTTTGGATGCTCTTGCTGCGGCATATGCAGAAACAGGAAGGTATGATGAGGCGGTTTCCACGGCTGAAAAAGCGTATAAAATGGCTTTGGTGCAAGGTCCCGGAACGCTTGCTCAAGGCCTGGAAAAACGGCTAAAGTTATATCAGAAAAAAATGCCCTGTCGTCAAACACTATTCAGAAAAAAGGTCGGCTGACATGACCGATGACAAGAAAGATTATCGCATTGTTCTTTTCGTAGCGTTAAGTTTAATCCTCGTCATTGTTTTCGTATATATGAAGGTTCAAAAATTTGATTTTGTCGGTTTCGACGATGAATTATATGTTACGCAAAATTACCACGTTCAAAAAGGTATTTCATTAGAAGGTATTAAATGGGCTTTTACTACTTTTCATTCGGCAAACTGGCATCCATTGACGTGGTTGTCTCACATGTTGGACTGCGAGTTGTATGGATTAAATCCGGCCGGCCACCACTGGACGAGCGTCGAGTTTCATATTGCAAACACGCTGCTTTTGTTTTTCATCCTTTTTAAGATGACCGGAGCGCTTTGGCAAAGTGCTTTTGTGGCGGCCCTGTTTGGCCTGCACCCGCTTCATGTGGAATCAGTGGCATGGATTTCGGAACGCAAAGATGTTTTAAGCACGTTTTTCGGACTATCGAGCATTGCAGCCTATTACCGCTATGTCAAAACATCATCATCCAAATACTACGTGTCGGCGATTGTTTTATTCAGTCTGAGTCTTATGGCCAAGCCCATGCTGGTGACACTCCCTTTTGTGCTGCTGCTTCTGGACTTCTGGCCGCTTAAACGATTTCAATGGCAGCGTGATTTCCTATTGAAATCAGATAAAGAAACCGGTGATGTCGTTAAAAAAAATTACCGGATCATTTTAGAAAAAATACCGTTTTTTGTTATCGTCGTCGGTTCATGCATCATCACTTTTTTTGCTCAGAAAAGCAAAGGCGCGGTAATGCCCATAGCAGCTTTACCGCTGAAATACCGTATCGAAAATGCCGTTGTCTCATATGTAAAATATGTTTTTAAAGCGATCTGGCCTCATAAGCTGGCGGTTTTTTATCCCCATCCGTGGAATACGCTTCATTGGTGGCAAATTGTCGGTGCAGGGTTGCTGCTCGTTATTGCGTGTTATGGGGCCCTACGGACGGCAAAGAAATATCCGTATCTATTGGTTGGACTACTTTGGTATCTCGGCACTCTGGTGCCGGTGATCGGACTGGTGCAAGTCGGCGATCAGGCTATGGCGGATCGATACTCATATGTACCTTTGATCGGAATTTTTATGATTGTGGCATGGGGTATTCCGGATCTCTTTAAAAGGCTCAGAGATCAGACGTCGGAGATCGGAGGTCGG
>CAZQAF010000077.1:9550-16402 GCA_964591175.1 uncultured Desulfobacteraceae bacterium
TATTCCGGATCTCTTTAAAAGGCTCAGAGATCAGACGTCGGAGATCGGAGGTCGGGAGGTAGAAGTCGGAGGTCCCATCTTCGCTCTCCGGGCTACGCCGGGCAAGCAGAGGTCTGAGATTTTATCAAGTGTCACGCGCCCTTTTAGCAAACGACGTTTTCAGGAAATATTTCTGGGAATTTCTGCCGGAATAATACTCTTTGCTTTGTCTTGGGTATCATTTTTGCAATTAAATACATGGAAAAACGGGATAACGCTGTTTGAACATGCTGTTTCAGTGACTGAAAATAACTATTCGGCTTACAACAATCTAGGCACAGCCTTTGAGAAGATAGATTTGGATAAGGCGATGTTCTACTATAAAACCGCATTAAAAATTCGTCCAAATGATGCGACGGCGTTATACAATTTGGGAAATGTTTTTTCAGAAAAGGGCTATATCGATAAAGCCATTCAATATTATTTAAAGGCTTTGAATATTAAACCGAATTATACGGCGGCATTGAATAATCTCGGAGAAGCGCTGACCAAAAAAGGCGATTATGATAAGGCGAATTATTACTTTAAAAGGGCGCTTAAAACAGATCCCACAGGATCAGGCACATGCATGAATTTTGCAAATGCATTATTTTTACAGGCTAAGCCTGATATCGCCGTCGCGCTATATAAAAAGATACTTCAGACCGACTCCGAAAATCCCGACGTACATTATAATCTTGCGTATGTGCTTTTTTCTGAAAAAAAATATAATGAGGCCATACGTCATTATAATGAGACGCTCCGCATTGATCCAAAATATTTAAAAGCACATTATCATCTGGGGGATATTTATTTTAGCCGAGGGAATACAAAAAAGGCATTTATGCATTTCGCAACGATTATTAAATTAAAGCCTGATTATGTCCCAGCCTATAATAAATTAGGACTTATCTTATTTAAGCAGGGAAAATTCAAAAAAGCGGGGGTATTCTTTTCAAAGGCCCTTCAACTCGATCCCGAGTTTTCGAAGGCCCGCACAAACCTTGATAAAGTGCGAAATGCTATGTTATCAAGAGCAAAAACAATTGGTTGCGAAAAATAAATTATATGGATCAAAAAAAAATACATAAAACATCTAATAATTGTGCGAAGAGTAATAACAGTCAATGCAGATCCCGCTTTTCTCTTCTGTCGACGCATTTTCTGTTGATATCTTTATTGGTCATTTTGGGTTTTACTGTCTACTCCAGCAGCATTAAAGGTCCTTTTGTTTTTGATGATACATTTAATATTAGGGATAATACTAATATTCGTCTGACAAATCTCACCACAGATGGAATAATCAGAGCCGGTTTCAAGAGCCCCTGCCGGCATCGGCCGGTGGCCAATATTAGTTTTGCGTTAAACTATTATTTTAATCGGTATGATACGGAAGGTTATCATTTCATAAATATCATGATCCACATTTTAACCGGAATCATTTTATTTTATTTGATTAAAGTGACCCTGGAACTGTTAAGCGCGCAAAACTTGAAGTTTAGTTTTAAAACGAACAGCCTGCCTGACAAACCAAATGATGCAACTCGCAATGCCACAAACCTGGGTATTTCAATATCGTCATGTTCATTTAGCCCGGGATCTAACGGACTTCTGTTCATATCATTTTTTACCGCCTTCATCTGGCTTGTTCATCCTGTTCAAACTCAGACGGTGAGCTATATCGTGCAAAGAATGAACGGCATGGCTGCCATGTTCTATATTCTGTCTTTGCTTTTTTATATCAAAGCCAGGCTTTCAAATCCCAAAGGGAAAAAAACGGCATTGTTTTTAGCTTGCATTCTTTCCGGCATGCTTTCTTTGGGCAGTAAAGAAATCGCCGCAACGTTGCCTTTCTTTATCTTTCTTTATGAATGGTATTTTTTTCAGGATGTAAACCTGAATTGGCTAAAGCGCAATTCCATTTATTTTCTGTGTTTATTATTCATTATTGGTTTTGCAGCATTATTTTTTCTGGGCGGCCATCCGATAAAAAGTATATTATCGGTTTACAGCCATCGAGATTTCACGCTGTGGCAGAGAGTGTTGACCGAATTTAGGGTCGTCATTTATTATATCGGTCTTATCCTCTTTCCATACCCGATGCATCTCAACTTGCTCCATGATTTTTCGATTTCACATTCTTTTCTTGACCCCATAACGACTCTTTTTTCTTTTATCGCTATCGCAGGGTTGCTTGCAACGGCCATCCGCCTGGCAAAAAGAGAACGGCTCATATCTTTTTGTATTCTGTGGTTTCTGGGAAATCTGTTTATCGAATCTTCCGTTATCGGACTTGAGATTATCTTTGAACACCGTCTTTATTTGCCATCCATGTTTTTCATTTTGATATTCGTGAGTTTAATATATCGTTTCGGCAGTTCAAAATGGATAGGGGGTATTCTGCTGTGTGCAGTGGTGATCGTATTTTCGGTTTGGACCTATCAAAGAAATATCGTTTGGAGCGACGATGTTCGTCTATGGAAAGATTGTGTGGTCAAATCTCCTCATCAGCCGCGGCAGCACTACAACTTGGGTGTTGTCCTGGCACGCAATGGGAACCTTGATAAGGCCATTGAACAGTATCGCGCGGCGCTGAATGCAAAACCCGATTATGTGGAGGCATATTATAATCTTGGAAACGCATTGGCGCGAAAAGGAGATGCCGAGGATGCCATCGATAACTATCGCAAGGCATTGCAATTCAATCCGGATTTCTTTAAATCATACTATAACATTGCTAAAATATTGTATGGCCAGGGCAAGATCAGCGGGGCAATCCATAATTATCAAAAAGCGTTAACCATAAACCATGAGACGCCCCAAACCCTGTTTAATTTGTCATGGATATATGCGACTTCTAAAACTAAAAGTTATCGCAACGGGATAAAAGCAGTTCAATTGGCGGAAAAGCTTTGCATGCTGACCGGTCATCGACAACCCCTGGCACTGGATGCCCTTGCGGCGGCTTATGCAGAAACCGGAAAATTTAACAAGGCGGTTGGAACCGCTCAAAAGGCACTGAATCTGGCATTGCAGTTGGGTCCCAAAGAACTGGCCCTTGGTTTAGAAAAAAGGTTGAAGCTATATCAGCTGGGACGGCCTTATCGACAGAACTTGAAACAAAATCAGTGAAAGATATAACTTCATAAAGGTTACGGCATGTCATCACAAAAAAGAAATCTGATTATCTTTCTACTCTTGTCCTTATTTGTGTTCGGTGCATATAGTACTAACTATAAAGCGTCCTGGCATTTAGACGATTATTCCAATATTGTTGATAACCCGCGGATTCACATAAACGATTTCAAGTTCAAGGATTTCAAAGAGGCGTTATTTGCAGGATATGACGAGGGGCAATATTCAGGCAAGCAGATGTATCGGCCGGTTCCCATGTTAACGTTTGCTTTGAACTGGTTTGTCGGAAAAGACAATGTCCTTGGGTATCATATCGTGAACAATGCAATTCACTGGGTGACGACTTTATTCCTATTTCTTACGGTCTTAAACCTGTTGATGGCGCCCAATTTAAAAAGTAAATACCAGGGTAATGAATACACCATCGCATTTCTTTCTGCAGTGTTATGGGCCGTCAATCCCATTCAAACCCAAGCGGTTACCTACATTGTGCAACGTATGGCATCACTTGCGGCCATGTTTTACATCATCGGTATCTATTTTTACCTAAAAACAAGAGTGTCCGATCCGGGGTATCGCAGATGGTTGCTCATTGTCGGATGTCTTCTCAGTTTTTTCCTTGCCCTGGGTTCAAAAGAGAATGCCGTAACATTTCCCATCGCCATAGCCGGTATTGAAATTTTGTTTTATCAAGATATGTCGAATAAAATTACAAGAAAAAAGCTGGCTTTAGCCCTAACGATTTCCGTCATATTGATGGCTGTTTTTTTGATGATTTTGTATATCAAAGGAGATATATCACAGGTTTTAAAGGGATATGAAAAACGAACGTTCACACCCGGTGAACGATTAATGACCGAACCCAGGATCATGATTTATTATCTCAGCCAGATATTCTATCCGATCGCTTCCCGTCTTTCACTGGTGCATGATATTCACATCTCAACATCTTTGTTTAATCCATGGACGACAATTCCAGCTATTTTAGCCATTATTTCCTTGTTGGGTATCGGATTCTTTCAAGCAAAAAAAAGGCCGATTCTCGCGCTTGCCATTTTATTCTATTTCATGAACCAAATCATCGAATCAACAATAATCCCTCTCGAGCTTGTATTTGAGCATCGAAATTATCTGCCATCCTTTTTTCTGTTCTTCCCGGTCGCTACCGGCCTGGTATGGATGACTCATATTTTTAAGAAAAAGAATCCCTTTATTCAAAAGCTTTTGGTTGTTTCCATAGCAGGCCTGATTTTAAGCTTTACTGTCGGCACTATTGCCAGGAACAAGGCGTGGGCGACTGAAAAAACGCTTTGGGAAGATTGCATCTTAAAGGCGCCCGGCATGGCAAGGCCGTATCACAATCTCGCCAGCTATCATTATCAGAAGATTGGAGATATGAATAGCGCCATGGCATTGTATAAAACGTCATTAACTAAAAAATGCCCGAGCTCCAAAACAGGGCATGCATTTACTTATAATAATATGGCGACAATATTATACGATAAGGGTGACTATAACAGTTCGATAAATTTATTTAATAAGGCATTGAAAATTAAATCCGACTATCTGGACGCATTGAAGAACATTACCCTTCTTTATGTAAGAACCGGCAGGTTTTCAAAGGCGCTTGACAGTGTGGACAGGCTTTTGGCCAAACGTAAGTCCAGTGATTTTTTACAAACAAAAGGCTTTGTATTATTAACGGCCGGCCGATTTAATGAAGCCATTTCATATTTAAAATCAGCACTTAATATCGATGCGAGCAATGAAAAGGCACATTTGTATATGGGATTGGCTTTGAGTTTAAAGGGAGAATACAAGAAGGCGGATACGTTTTTAAAAAATGCTTACCTACTTTCTCCGGATGATATTATTGTACATTTTGCCCGGATTGAAAACAGTGTAAGAAATGGGAATAAAAAAAATATTGAATTTTTACGCGATAATTTACTTAGATCATTTGACAAAACTACCATCATACGCGCTTTAAAAAGACTGGATAAAAATAATATTATTGCCCCGCTATCACAAAAAATATTAGTCGATGCAATTAACATCAAAATGCCTATTATTGTAACAAAACAGAAGAGTTGAGACATTTAGGTTTTGAGAAATGTTGAATGCGTTACAACATTCAACTCAACATCGTCTATCGTATTCATTTTGGTACAACCTATTCATATTCGTGTCAATTAGATGAAAAGAACAGATCAAAAGAAGGATCGGCTTTTTGCAAGAATCAAATTCCATAAATGGGTTTGGATTGCATTGTTAGCTATTATACTCCTTACTATAATCCTTCGCATCGGACTGCTGAACGTACCTCTTGAACGTGACGAAGGCGAATATGCTTACGGCGGACAACTGATATTACAGCATTTGCCCATCTATCGGCATCTATACAGTATGAAATTGCCGGGTATTTATTTGGCTTATGCCGGTATTCTGATGGTGTTCGGTCAGACCCACACATCCGTTCATTTCGGCTTGCTATTGATCAATATCGCTACGATCGTTGCTATATTTTTGCTGGCGAAACGATTGATTAACTTTCTATCGGCCGCGGTTGCCGCTGCAAGCTTTGCGGTTTTATCAGCAAATCAATCTTTACAGGGGGTATTTGCAAATTCTGAGCATTTTGTGATATTGCCCGCGGTCTTTGGCGCCCTGTTGTTATTAAAAGCCTTGGAGGAGGAGATTCCACAAATGATGTTTTACAGTGGATTACTGTTTGGAATTGCCTTCATAATGAAACAGCATGGCATCTTATTTGCCGCTTTTGGGGCGTTTTATCTTTTAGTTGAGCTTTTATACTTTCGAAAAGGGGAAAATAAACGATTAAGGGGGCGCTGTTTTTTATTATTCTCTTTAGGTGTAATAGCGCCGTACGGCTTGACATGTATTATCTTTTCTTTTTCCGGTGATTTTAAGAAATTTTGGTTTCTAACATTTGAATATGCAAAAACTTATGCTACTCAAATTCCGTTAAAATTGGCTTGGAAACAATTCAAAATTTCAGCACTGCCTATCCTCCGGTCTGCATATAGTATCTGGATATTTGCAGGATTTGGATTAACGGCTTTATTTTTAGATAAACGAATCCGGAAGCGGTCATTATTCATTGCTGCGTTTGTTCTCTTTTCATTTATGTCAATTTGTCCTGGTTTTTATTTTCGTCCGCATTATTTTATACTGTTTCTTCCCGCAGCGGCATTACTTTCAGGTATTGGAGTCAACGCGATGGCGAATATGCTTTCCTTAACGCGTTTGTGGAAGGTAAGGAATAGCCTGCCTGTTCTTATTGCTGTGTTCTGCCTGGCCGTTTCTGTTTATCAACAACGAATATTTTTATTTCAAATGACGCCGGTTCAGGCTTCTCGTTCCACCTACGGCCTCAATCCATTTCCTGAGGCTCTTGAAATCAGCAAGTTTATTCAATCCCATTCAAATAAGGATGACCAAATTGCCGTGCTGGGTTCAGAGCCGGAGATATGCTTTTATTCTAAGAGGATTTCTGCAAGCGGATACATCTATATGTACCCTCTAATGGAGACGCATCCGTTTGCGTTACAGATGCAAAAGGAAATGATAGCGGAAATCGAATCTGCAAAACCCAAATATCTTATTTTCGCTAACATTTCGTCTTCCTGGTTAGAGCGACCGGGTTCTCATCAATTGTTGTTTAAGTGGTTTTTGGGT
>CAZQAF010000078.1:0-16149 GCA_964591175.1 uncultured Desulfobacteraceae bacterium
GGCAGGCGCAGAAACTTGTCCGCCTCACCGCCAGCGGCATCTTCGACCGGCGGATCGGACAAAAAGGGACTTTTATCAAAGGCTTCAGAGTTTTCCTACTGTAATGAGGTACAGCACCGTCTCATCTTCGCCGTCGATTTCAAGCAGCCGATTGATATCATCATCAAAAAAAGCGCCGATAGGACATGAGCCGAGACCCAATGCCGTTGAGGCCAGTTGCACATTCTGGCAGACATGGCCCAGATCCATGGGAATGTAGCGCATGGCACGGTTCCGGTATTTAACCATGCATCGAAGCATCATGGCCGTCCAGATGAACACCACCGCAGCACGGCGCACGGCGGGCTGTCCCAGGCAGGCAGCGGTCATGTCTTTGCTGAACTCACCGTCTTTCAGCCGTTCAAGGGCAAAGGCTTCAACGTCGAAATGATAGAATCCTTTGGGCATGTCTTCAATATGTTCGATATACAAATAGGTTTCAAAAGGGTAAAGTGCACCGGCTGAAGGTGCTGTTCGAAGCAGATGAATGCCGGCCCGTGCCGTAACGCCCTGCGCCGCCCAGAGCAGTGTCGCCAGTTCATTCAGGCTCAGCAAGTCCTGCGTGGTGTCCCGTTCGGAACGGCGATTGGCCAGACATTGCCATAAATTCGCCGGACGGTTCAAATCGGGTTGCGGCAACTTCAAGCGTTCCGACTCCGGATAGTTTTTGAATGTTTGGACTACGGGAATGGAGCCCATATCGTCTTTTAGCGGTTGATCTCTGTGATATTTTGTGCCTTGTATATAGCGAAAAGCCAGTCCCTGTTTGAAGTTTGACATGAATCGCTCCTTTTATCTGATACAGCATATTCTTAACGAGTCAAATGGTAGGATTTTTAGAGTTTAAAAGGATTCGCAATTTTGTGTCAATCTTTTTAAATTTAAAGAAAATGGAAAATAATAAAGACATAGTTATAAAGCAGATATTAAATGAACTCCGCCGGACAGATGACGCAATTCGGAAATTCTTGTCCCTTGAGTCTTTGCCGGAACCGATTGAATGCAAACCGGGGTGCCATTACTGCTGTTATAACCAACCAATGGTGACACCACCCGAGGCACTTCTCATCGGAAATTATACAGAGCACACTTTTAAAGATCAGCAAAAACAAACATTAAATGAAAAAATTAAAAAGATTTTAAGGAAAATAGATGGCAGGCATCCTGATGAAATTTTCTTGATGCGGCATGAGTTGCCCTGTATTTTTTTTGAAGAAAGAATGTGTCTGATTTATGCAGTAAGACCCGTTATATGTCGAACTTGCAGTTCCACCAGCGCAGCTCATTGTAAAATGATTTTTGAAACGCAAAATCATCGAGCCAGACTTCAGACTTATCCGCAAATGTATGAAATCCTTCGCACCATACACTCGCGTTTAATAGCATTTTGCCGGGAGAAAGGCTGCCAGTCTGACACATTACGTTTGTCAGAGGCCATAGAAGATTATTTCAAACATCCCCAGGCTATTGATGCATGGATTCAAGGCAAAGTCATTTTTAACCCTCCAATATAGATCTGAAATATTTAGCTTCCCCCGTCGGAACTGCTCCTTTGCGAAATCGTATCTTGACAAAACCGTTTGGAAAAGTCATGGTGGATGCGTTTTATGCATATTTTTATCACATTTGCTTTCTAATAATTAAATAAGTGTGGAGGAACATGATTGAAGCTAAAGCTGGTGACAGGGTGAAAGTTCATTTTACAGGTTACTTGGAAGACGGTAAGGTATTTGGTTCTACCACGGAAGAAGAGCCGTTTGAGTTTACCATTGGAGAAAAAAACATGCTGCAGGGTTTTGAAAGCGCCGTCATCGGAATGCAAACAGGGGAAACCAAAACCATTACACTTGCGCCCGAAGAAGCTTATGGTCTTCATAAAAAAGAACTCGTATCTGTTATGCAAAGATCAGGTTTTCCCAAGGAAATAAAACTAGAAATCGGGAAACGGCTGAGAGTTCGCACTCAAGATGGAATATACACAATGGTTACCATTAAAGACTTTACTGAAGACCGTATTGTGTTGGATGAAAATGATCCTCTTGCAGGTAAAACCCTTACGTTTAAAATTGAGCTTATTGAGATTTTGTAGAAAATACCTTTTAACCAAAATCATTTTTTATAGGGATTTGCTATGAATTGCATATTCTGCCAATCAGAAATTAAAAAAAATGATATAATAAAAGATGGAATTGATACGAGAATAGCCGGGCAAAAAACATGCCCCATAGAATACAAATGTGAACAATGTATCCATGTTTGGATGACTGAATCGTGTGCGGTAAAATTTCCGTTAGATTCTTTTTTTCATGATCCGGGAAGACGAATGGCTCTTAGCAAGTGTATTCGAAAACTATGTGAACAAAACACTCATAGCCGCTTACAAAAACCGTTAGGCATGAAGGATTTAAACATGCTTTGGTTTAAAAAATAAATTCGTCATCTGATATTGTGAAATTCCCACCCTAATAGAGTCCAGCGTAAAGCAATTACGCTACAAAGAGACTTTTGAAAAAATTCAACGGTTTCACTGCTCCTGAATCACAATATTCTGATAAAATTCTTGTTTAGATCCCTTAGGAACCTCAAATTGCTCGTAAAAAACCCTATAGGTTCCGTTTGGAATCTTTATCTTCACACCTGTTTCTTTTTTAAAAGCCTCATCCATCAGGGCGCCCAAGGGTGATGGAATATCTTTGCGAACCGGGAGCAAAAGAAATGATCCCGAATGACAGGAAACATTTCCGACAACCTTCCCAATATCTTTGTAAGCCACTAATTTTTCTTTTAAATGATATGACAGGGGAAGCATTAAAAAAGGGGGGTTCCATAGCACAGGACATGCAACATCACGACGATAGCTGCCGACGATGACACCATGTGTTCTCACATAAGATGCTGATAGACTGTTGTATGGATTCAGTGTGTCGCCGATATAAACCAAATCTACAATCTGTAAAAGTTCATTGTCTATTATGATAATGTCATCAATCGATGCGCCACAGTCCGGGCGCATATGTGTCAGATCCTGAATGGTTCTAAATCGTTTAGGATTCGCCAGAGCCAGCGGTTTCGGGTTTTTCGGCAACACGATTCCTCCTCACTGATTACATATGGAAAATGTACGGAAGATGACTTATTATATGGAAAAAACGATTTGTCAATAAAATGAGGATGCTTGACCGCTTAAACCATTCTTTGTTATGATCGTTTAATGGAAATTAAGAATCGATACTTTTTGCAGCATGCCAATTTGATTTTCGATCGGTATGCACTATATTTGTAATAATAGGTTTCAATTGAGAAGAGGTGTGACATGGGCATGTGGCTTTATGATGATATACCGGAAATAAAAGATTTTCAGGCCTTGCGTCTGGAAATCAAACGTTTGGAGAAAGAATATCTCGAACTTAGAACGTTGTTGCGAGATGCCGAGGCCGGTCTAAGATCCGATTCGGATAATGAATACCTTCGGGCAAAGGTCAAATATCTGAATAAACGGATAAAGGATATAGAGAAAAAAGGCCCTCGGCTTGCCGATGACCACCCGTTGGAAATATCCCTTTTCGGGCCGCCTCATGGATGATTTGAAAATGCCAGGGAAAAAAGCATGATGCGTTCAAGTCGATTGGACAGACAGTTACGTATCGAAGGATGGAATCAACAGGCATTGGAAAATGCAAAAATAGGGGTTGTCGGTGATAACGACTCGTTGGCATCACTTTATGTCATGTCCGCATCCGCCTTGGGAATCAACCATATACTTGTTCTTGCGCCGGCGTTAGATCCCCTCCTCATTGAAATCGCTCAAAAGTTAAACCATGGATTCACACTCACATACATAGAAGGCTTCTTGACGCATCCGGTTATGGCAGATATTTTTAAAGGTTTTGATTTTATTGTGGATTTAAGCCAGTACGGCTTGGCGAACAAATTGTTGATCGAAAAAGGATTTAGGGAAAACATACCGATTATCCGGGGGTTCTGCCATGAGACAAACGAAGATCAGGGACTTAAAGTGTTTACCTATTTAAAAGGACGAGAATGGCAGGAACTTGAACAGGTGGTTTCCGCACACAACTTGCCGAATCATCATTTGGGTGACGCTGTGCTGGGCACCATTGTTTCCGGTATCGTGCTGGAAGAGTCCAAAAATCTTTTAATGGATCAGCATCCGTCTGAAGACCTCATATCCTATAAAAGAAAAACAATCACCTCGCCCCATGGCCAGCCCAGAATTTTGATCGTGGGTTCCGGGGCGTTGGGCGTATTTGTTGGTTTGGGGCTGATATACTCAGGCTTTCGAAATCTTACATTTATGGATCCGGATGTCGTCGAAATAACCAACTTAAACCGGCAAGTTTTGTTTTATGATGCCGTCGGAACATATAAGGCCAAAACACTTTCCAACAAACTCAACACCCTGTTTGGAACGGGCAGCAACGCCCTTGTTGCCTACTTCGATAGAAACAGCGACATTGACGCCTATGATGTTGTTTTCGATTGCGTCGATAATTTCGAGTCGAGAATCATCCTCAGTGAAAAAAGCAAACGCCATGAAAAAATGCTGATCAGCGGCGGGACGAGCGCCCATGCAGGCCAGATCATTACCTATAATCCTGTCGATGACGCCGTTACGCCCGCTGAGTTGTTGGGGTTGTATGATATTGTTGAAAAACGAGCCCCCGAAACCTATCATCGGGAAAGAGCCGCTTGCATTTATCAGCCGGACCCTTCCGTTATCATGACGAATCAGATCACCGCCGGAATTATGGTGGATTCCTATAGAATGCTCATTGACGGACAAAAACCTGCAAATGTTTTTTATGATTCTACCAGTTCTGCAAGATTTTAACCTAAATAGAGCGTTTCAAATTTTAAAATTGTAACTTTCAAGCCGGATCAGGGAGGGATGATAACATGCCGGAAATTGATCTTAAAAAAGAACTTCAAACGGATGAAGCCGAAAAATTGCTGCCGCTCGTCCTTGAAATCATTCCGGGACATGCTGCCGAAGGATTAATCGATATTTACGAGCCGGGAAGTTTTGCAGCGAAGTCTCTAAAAAAACTGTGCGATAAAACCTTGAATAAGAAAAATTTAAGCATCGAAGAACAGCTTATCGTCGAAGATATCAAACGGCAGTTGGACGGCGGTAAATTACTGTCTCGAGGGCAAGAGATCGAAGGCACCGCGCTGGAATATGCAGTTTCCGAACAAACGGAAGCCGGCGAAAAATATCTTTATGTACCCATTCGCGCCATAAAACCCCAGGAAGGAGGGGGTTGGGATTGTTGATTGATGATGGACGATTGTTGATTGATGGTTGGCGATGGCGGCATAAAATAGGAGTTTTACAATGAAACAACTTTTTGATTCCGGCCTTGAACTTGCGGTGGAATCAGATTTCATCTATTTTCCGCTTTTGTTTGATCCGGACATAGAAAAAGAAATTCAAGCTGTTTTTCATTCCGGAGAAAACATTGGACAATTCAATGAACCTGAGTCGAAAACCGTGATTAAAATCGAGGACAACTATTTCGTAAAAGGATTTCGTCTCGACGCTTTGGTTAAAAACTTTGAAGCCATCGACCCGCATTCATATCAAACCATGAAAAATGAATGCTTCCGGCGATATCAGCTTATGCGCGAGGTCGATGGAATGATTTTGGATGGGAACCTTAGAACCATACTTTTTCAGGTAATGCCTCATTTCATAAAGAAAAACAAAGGACTGAACCGCAAGAAACTGAGTGATGAAGAAATGTTGGATCTTATCGGTCAAAAGATCAACATCCCGGAAAGTTATTATCAAGAAGCGAAAACATTTACGGATATTGAACCGTTAAAAGAAATCCTGAAGAATATCGAAAACCAACCGCCTTGCCCGGAACTGCCCGGCAACGGCCTGACGTCCGGACGGAATTTGCAGGACTGGTTCCGCAACGCCGTCCATACGAAAGTATTGGCCGACGAGGTGGATCGTATAACAACGTCACTTCAAGTGCGACAGCAATTCAGCCGGATAAAACCCGAACGCATTGCCACGCTCCTGTACATTGCGGACTCCGGCGCTTTGGAACTCGACGGCTTCGGCTTTATCAGAAAAAATGCCGGCCGGAAGGAGTATCATGTTTACAAACACTCGGGAGATTATGTGCTTAAGGATTATTACGGGCGCAACTATTTATTTCCGGACTGCAGGGTTGCGGTTTCCACCTACATGCCCTCCAAACCGTTTGTAATGGAAAAATACAAGCATCCGTTTTTGCTCGAATATAAATCAGGGCAGGAAATCTGCCTCAAGCATTTCAATCCGCCGGATGAACTGACAGCCCAGCGCATTATCGATGCTTTGGAAGAAGGACTAACCGCCTTGAGATACGGCTACGATCACCGTCGAAGAAACGGTTATCATAGCTTGGATAAATTATGGGTCCATATACCCACAATTGATTTTGATGACTATCGCATATGAATAAAATCGTGTAACGATTTTTGGAATATAGATCGGGCACATGGATTTACTAAAACATATAAAAAATAACCGCGCGAAACAGAAACAAAAAAAGCCTATCAAGCGCGATGTATTTAACCAAATCAGCAGTATCGTCAGGCAATACGGACTTAAAGAGAATTTCCTTGATATTTTCGACACTGTTGAAAATCATTTCACTGTGAAAAGGTTGGGCGTTTTCCGGATCAGGGTGAAGAAACCGGGAATAACGTCCATATTTTCTCTGGTTGAAAAAGAGGAGTATGACCTTACCAGGTCGATTATTCATAAAGCCGACAACCCATATCTCGTATTCGCACATTCACCGGAAGAAATTCTATGGTGCAAATCTTTGTATCGCCTGAATCCAGCACTCAGCGCCGAGAAACTGAGGCGCTATCACTTTGAGACACTCTTTTTGCACGAATGCGCCAAACGAAACCGTATGAAAACGAACCCGAGCAATGCCGAAACATAAGAATCTTTGCCACAAAGAAAGTATTGCCTCTAAAGCTATAGTTTAGAAACAAAAAACAAACAGGAAACAACACAAATGGATAAACGCATATCAAAGCAAAAAGAAGAACGCATAAAAGAAAAGATGGAGCGATTGAAAGAAGATCAGGAAAGCAAAGCCGTGCAGGATATTATAGCGTTTAACAAAACGCCGTCAGAACTGAAAGCAGATATGGACCGGTTTGTTATGGGTCAGGAGCAAGGAAAGAAAATCATGTGCACCGCCATTTCCTTTCATTATCGAAGACTGGGACAGGCACTAAAAAATGGGTTGGCGGACAGCCACGGGGACATTGATGTCGCCCTGCAAAATACATGGGCGCCGAAAGCCAACATCATGATCATCGGCCCCACCGGATGCGGAAAGACGTATACCAGTGAAACCGCATCAAACTTGGTGGGCGTGTCATTTGTGCACGAAGACATGACCAAATTCAGTGAAGTCGGTTATGTGGGACAGAATCCCGGCGACATCCTTTTGGACCTTCTCTTGGCTGCCGGCGGGAATCCGAATGTGGCTCGAATGGGTATTGTTTATTTTGATGAAATCGACAAAATTGCAACAGAAACTATCGCCTATAAGGACGTTTCCGGCAGAGGCGTGCAAAAGGGACTGTTGCACATGATCGACGGCTTGGAAAACATTGTCCACGTCGGCAAGGAAAGAATTTCCCTATCAACGAAACATGTGCTGTTCATCGCCGGCGGCGCATTTGAAAATCTCGACATTATCGTGAAAAAACGAATGGCTCGACAGGAACTTGACGGAAATTGGCGCCACTTTCTGACGGCGGATGATCTGGTGGACTTTGGCATGGAACGGCAGCTCGTGGGCCGCTTTCCCGTGAGGGTGGTTTACGATCAATTGACAACACAGGACTTGAAAAACATTATGACCCAAAGCCAAGAGAGCGCTTTGCTGGCCTATACCCACGACCTTAAAGCATGGGGCATCGATCTGGAGTTCACGGATGATGCACTCACCGAGATCGCCAAAAGAGCCGAGCAGGAAAGAACCGGCGCCCGGGGGCTGATCGCAATCCTTCACCGGGTATTGTTGGAAGATATGTACCGGCTTCCCGGAAGCTATATCGGTAAATTTGTCATCGATCAACACACTGTGAAAAAGAGATTGGGATGAGATTCAAAACCCTTTCACAATTCAGGCGCACCGAACCGCTTAAACGCGTCTTGGGAAATCTTCCGCAAACCATATCGATGGCGGCGTATGCCAAGGCCAAAGCATTTAAAATCAGTGAGCTGGTTCGACACACTTTCAAAGAAAGTTATGAATGGTATGGATTCACCCTTGCCGATCCGGCCCATCCGGAATTTATCATTGATATCGGATTACCGGAAAACAACATGAACCTTCGAGACTATACCACCATCGGCGCTATGAGGATTGCAGAATTTCATGAATCCTTGCCCGAGGACCGGATCATCAACGGATGGATTCATTCTCACGGCGCATTGAATTACAAGCATTTTTCACCCACCGATGAAAAAAACAACCGGACCGTGTTGGACTTTGTCGCAGCGGGAACCCGAACGCCGCTGGCCAAAATAGAAATTCCTATTCAAGATCTGGTGTTATTGGAAAAGGACCGGTTTGCGGAAAAGGATTTGGCTAAAGGCTCTGTCTCTGTGATAACGGACAAACCGATTACTGAAGCCAAAATTTTGGAAACCGTCTACGGCAGTTTTTGCTATAGTATTATTATCGGCGATAAAGGCTGGCATATTCATAAAATTTATTATCGAGAAAGAGGCGCCCTGTCGGGTCATACATCGGAAACGAGCATAACAGCGGATATCAAGTTCGTCGATACCCGAAGAACTTTAAATTCAGAGGAGATCCAGACGTTAGGCAAAGAAGTGAAAGAGAAAATTCGGCCGAACTTGAACCCTCCGCCGGAATTGATTGAAAGAATGTAGACACCCCATTGAGTTAAAACTCAATGGGGTGTTATTCGTTATTGGTTATAAGTTATCGGTTTTAAATATGAAAGGTCGTTTCGAATAACTATTAACGGATAACGGATAACTATTAACGGCGTCAGTGGACATCCATATCCACATGATGACTCACACAATCCCAAACCCCTTTTGGATCGCAGTCCCGGCAGTGGTAGTGCTCACCGTAAACAAGGTTGTGTTTGTAGTCAACGGCTTCTTCCTTAGGCACTCGTGCCCCGCAGTGCGCACAGTGAACATATTTCAGATCATCTTTTTCCATATTTTTTAAATTAGGTTCTTCTTCGTCTTCGAGACCTTTGAAAAATGTTCAATTTTGTTTAAGTTCAAGGAAGACGAAGATTTTAACCGCAGACATACATTGAGTATTTCGAGGATTAAAATCTGAGTCTGACGCTGAAATTGGACAAAAGGGGACGTTTTTCAAAGGTCTCGCTTGATGGGTTTATGCATGGGCAGTCCATAAATCGTATCGATATAATATTCACAGTTTTCAGGACCGATCTCAGCTACCTCTCGCCGAAATTTATCGCAAATCTCCAATCCTTTTTCCTTGGCGCCTTCGGGAAAACCTTTTTCATCGGACAAATATCGCTTTTCAAGCTCATCGATCTTTTTTATATATTCTTCATAAGTAATCTGCTCTATTGCCATATTTTTTCCTTTATAACAATTTTTTTTCAACTTCCCCAATGGCGTCATTCGCCTTTTGAATGACTTCAATAAAAGCCTCCGATTGATAAGTTTCTATGCCCACAGACCCCATATCATTAACTTTGTCGAAGGCGTGTTCTTTATCAACGTGGACGGTCAGAGCTTTTGTTGCCTCAAACAGTCTTAAGCTTGCTTCTCCGTCCGTATCAGAGCCTTCCCTTCCATTTTCAACATCTTTTATGACCTTTCTGGTATTTACAATTAAATCATAAAAAGCGTCCGATAGATGAAAGTCCATACCACTGCATCCTCCTGCGGCGGCCCTGTCAAAAACAGATTCTTTATCAATGTAGGTGACCAGGGCTTTTGTCGCCTCGAACAACGCCAAAAATTCATCCTCCATCTGCATCTTCTCCTTTAAATAGGACACAGATTTCCGCAAATTTACATTGATATTATTATTTCTTTATTAAAATCTTGATAATCTGTGTTCTTCTGTGTCCAAAATAGGACTCCGGTTTAAGTGTCTTGATCAGTTTCCCTCCTGTTTTTTTCTTGCTGCCGTTTATCTGCTTCATCCTTGAACCTTGCGGCAAACTCCGTCTTGAAAGCATCGATTTTCATGGCCTCGTCGTGTCTGCCCAAAAACGTCAGAGCCATACCCTTGAATACTTGGGCTTCCTTGATATCCGGATTTATGGACAGGGCATCATCAAAGAATGGTATGCTTTCATTGTATTTTTGCAGTCCCAGCAGGGCATGCCCTTTGGCAGTTATGGCGTAGACATTGTTGGCTTGCTTTTCCAGAATCTGATCTAAAATCTCAATGGACTCTTCACAGCGCCCCATATCATTCAATGCAAATGCCTTTAACTGCATTGCCGACACATTTCCCGGCCTGAGAGCAAGCTCTTTGTCGCAGCAAAACACGGCCTCTTCCAAAAGCCCTCTTTCAGCCAGCTTTGAGGCTCCTTCCATCCAGGTAATTTTGTCTTCCGCTTTGACGTCGACGACTTTCATCATTACGCCTTCGAAGGTTTGCTCTAGGGCCTGACGCCCGAATCGAGCCACGGGCACGTCATGGCCGGGGAGGATATTTTCAATCTTTTTTTTCATAAGTTGCTTAAGCCCGTATAAGTAATGATCGAACCTTCCGCCGCCGGCTTTGTCGGCATCGGCCATGGTGTCGGGCAGTACGGTGTCACCGGTAATGACCGTCTTGGTGGGTTCGTGATACAGGCAGATGCTGTCGATGGTGTGGCCGGGTGTATGAATTGCTTCCCATTCAAAGCCGCTTAAATCAAGGGTTTCCCCTCCTTTGATTTCGGTTGGGGTAAATCCGTTTTCTTGCAGTGTTTTTTTAAACTCCATAGGACCGGCGGCATGCATAATGATCTCGATCTCTTTTTTTTCCCATATCGGAGGATATCTCAAAAATTCGAATACGCCCATGCAGTGATCCCTATGCCCATGGGTGAGAACAATCTTTTTAATGTCCAAAATACTGAACCCTAATTTTTCAAGTTCATTAAAAATGGTATAATCATTTCCCGGATCCACGATGGTGAGGTAATCCCCTGCCAACACATAGACGTTACTTGAATGATGATACCCGATGAGAAACTTGCTCTTTTCAAAGACCGGGTGATCAATCTTCATAATTTCGGCAATGGACAGCCACCCCGGATGATCCGGCTCTTCTTCGGGATACACTTCATCCTCTACCAATGGCTTGTATTCTTCTTCGGGGTGCTGTTTATCATTTCTTCCAGTTTTATCAGGCATTTTTACTCCTATTACAGACGTTTTACGTGTCACGTATTAAGGGATCAGGGATCAGAGGCCGGGGGTTAGTTTTTTTCTCACCCGACACCTGATTAATACATAAAGACCAAAATGACAAGCCTAATTTTCGGGCAAACAGGCAAAATAAAATCCCCCTCTCCGGATAGGCCGAAAAGGGGGATCTCAATTTCGATTTGGCCTCTCCCCTGCAAGCAGGGGAGAGGGTGTTTGTTATGGGTTAGTGATGGCTACCCGATGTAGTCAATAGTAAAATCCAGTTTCATCTTTTCATCCGGCCACCACTTTTTACTTTTCACTTCTTTGCCGGGATAGACGTCTTTACCATCAATCTTTTCGATAAGCAGATCCGCAAACATGAATGCTGTAAGCTTGTATTTTTTTACCACATCCGGCGGAATCAGAACGACAAGGCCGGTCTCCTTGCTGGTCTCCCACTCAAACGCTTCATTGGGAGCTGCAAATTCCTGGCCGGTTTTGCCGTCGTAAAGTTTGAGCAGCTTGCCGGAAACCTTCATTCCCGGCTTCATGTCAAACTCCTCATACAGCTCATCGGATATGTGCCACCAAATGGCTCTCATGTTCAACGCGATATATCCTTTGACGAGCATGGGATCAAAGCCGCAGATACCCACACGACATTTTTCAGGCATATCAAACCTCCTTTTTACTTTCGTTGGTCTCCACTTTATTCAACTGGTCGCGAAGAGCTTCAACCTGGCCATAGCAATAATCCATGAACTCTCTGGCCTCGGATTGGCTGAGATGTTCGGCCTCAAGCAATCTTGTGACATAGGGATAAAGCTGCTGCTGGATTTCTTCAGTAAATTCCAAAAGCACATATTCGTTATCCCCGTCCGGGGATGCCCAACTTAAGAAACCTCTTTTCCAGTTGTTCAGCATTCCTTTGAGGGTATCGAGTTCTTTGATTACATTTTCTTCCATGCTACTTCTTCTTTGCTTCAAAAGCATAGCATTTTTTAACCACATTGAAGTCTGCTACACACCAGTAATGGGGCCAGTGAATCTTCTTGCACCAGCCGATAATGTCTGCGGGCGGAAACTTGGAGCCCTTGAGAACCGGCTTCAAACCGGTGCAATTCCAGCATATATGGTCACTCTGTTTTTCCGGAATCATTATGTTATCCAGAAATTCTTCAGGTGTTAATTCTGCCATATGACACTCCTTTCTTTTTACCAGTCCTTGACTTCACCCTTGGCAAGTTTCTGCTGATACTCTTCCCAGACCTCGGGCGACAGTTTCTGAATATCCCAGTTGTAAGGAAACTGCCCGGCCAACCCTGCTGACGGCGGTTGCGGGCGCCATCCCCGCACCGGGCGGCCCCGAACACTGAACTTGACCATGTCCGCGGTACCCGTCAACCAGGACCTGGGCATGCACTGGTACGGCCGGGTTCGGCCCTCGGTGCCGGGTCTATAGTTGGAATAGCCGTCATAGGGCTTGTCCGCATACAGCGGCATAATGTCGGGTTTCTCACCGGGTCTCTCATCCGGGCCCTTGTACATGAATCCGTTAATCATGTGGATGTAGAACACCGTACCGCACTCGGCACAAGCAATCGTGCCTTCCCAGTTCCAAAAATAGTATGGGTCGAGGTAGTTGATGGTGTCACAATCTTTTCCATCCACTTCATTTTTGCACCAAATTATATCACACACTGTACCACCTCCTTTGTTATATCCAGGCCTTGTCATACCACTCTTGGATCTTGCTTTGCGGTACACCGAGCCAGTCTTGGTAGACTTTTTTATTGTCCGCACCCACCGGGCGCCAGTGCCAGTTGATCCTGCGCGGGGTTTTTTCCATCAAACCGCAACTGTAACCGCAGTGGACCAGCATATCGCCGAACAAAGGATCGTCCAGCCATCTGACCGTGCCTCTTTCCCTGAAATGCGGGCTCTCATAAACCTCCCGGTCGTTTCGGACCGGTTCGGCCAATATCCCGGCATCTTGCAGGATCTTGGCAACTTCGGACCGGGATTTGTCTTCGGCCCATTTTTCCAGCGCGGTGTAGATTTCCACCTGGGCTTCTCCTTCAGCCCGCTGATTATGAGATTTATACTTTTCATAAAGCTTATTATTGCCGGTAATGGCGCACAGTTCCTTGAAGTCTGCATCCTGGAAAGCGCTGACCATGACATATCTGGCATCAAATTTGTCCTGTGGATTATCGGCATCCGGAAAATCGGATTTGCCGCACAGGATGATGCCGTGGGCACAGAGCTGGGTATCCCAGTTGCCCCAGCGTTGACGCACGATACCGAACTTGCCGTACATGGGCAATGTGTGTCCGAGCATCCGGGTGGGGACCTGTACCTGGGAGAATTCGATCATGGTGCCCAGACCGGTCTTTCTGCGATGATGAATGGCCGCCAGAATCGAACAGGTGATGATGTTGCCGGATTGCCAGTCAATGACCCAGTTGGTCTGCTTGGTGCAATGCCCGCCCATGTACTCGTGCATACCGGTTATGGAAGCGAGTCCGGCGTGGGCCTGGCCCAGGATGTCATAGGAACCGCCGAAAATCTTGGGTCCGTAGCCGAAACCGCCGCCCCAGACATAGATGAACCGGGGGTTGATTTCAGACAGGTACCGGTAGCTCATTTTCCACTTGTCCAGGGTTCCCGGCCGGTAAAGCTCGGTGAGCCCGTCGAACTTTTTCACCAGCCCGTAAAAGACCTCCACCATCTCGGGGATGTGGTAGTCCATGGTCAGAAAGTACTTGTTGGGGTTGGCGTTGGTGAACCCGAGACCGGTTCCGGTCATGGGGCGCGTGTCGTGGAGCGGATACAAATAGCACTCGTTAAACGGAGAGGTGTGCCGCATGGCATCCCCCATCCTCGGCATTTCGATCTTGACCACCTGGGCGCCCAATTCGGCCAGGTTGGCAACAGAATGGGGCGTGAAGATATACATGGTACAACTCAGCCACTTGATGCCTTTGAGTGCCTCGGGCTTGGTGTGCTCGTTGCCCACGTCAAAAGCCTTCTTGCAGTACTCTTCATAGGGCATCTTCATCTCATCCATCTCACCCTGACTCTTGGGGCCTGGCAGGTCTTCTATTCGTGTTACTCTTGGGTCTTTTGCCATTATATCACCCCCTTCTGCTTTAATTCATTCAACGTGGTCTGATTCATTCCAACCCACTTCATATAGATTTCATAGTTGTCTGCGCCAAGATCTCTGCCCATCCATTTGCATCGGAACGGTGCACGCACCTGATAGGATGCCGGACTGGAGGCAATCAGCAGCGGGCCGTAGTCGGTCTCTTGCACATACTGCCAGGGGCGGTATTTGAAATGAGGGAACTCAGCGACCTCGTCGATGAACATGACCGGTCCTGCTGCCAGCTGGTACTCGAGCAGCTTGGCTTCGGCTTCGACCCTGCACTGGTCTCTGAGCCACCGGGTGGTCACGGAATAGGTTTTGATCAAAGCGTGCAGGGCGTTCCTGGCCCCCACCTCCTTGAGGAACGGGTCTTCATGAATCAGCCGGCCGAACTGATGGTAATCGCGCTCCAAGCAAAAGCCGATGTTGTACCACAGCTTGTCGGTCTGACCGCCGATCATCATGTATCCGTCCTTGCAGGGGTTCCAGGCATACTGGTTCAGGTTGGGATCCCAACCGCCGGATCGGCCCTTGATACTGGCATTGAACCCGTACCAGGTAATATCAAAGTCAATAATGTCCAGCAATGTTTCGGCGCCGGTGACCTCGATCATTTGGCCGGTATTCCCGAGTTCGTCTCGCCAGTAAAGAGCCGCACAGGCATTAAGGAATCCCTGGGCACCGGCCACATAGTCGGCCAGCCAGATCCCCGAACGAGTCGGGTCGCCGCCCTTGCCGCGGGGCAGCAGGTCCTGGGCCAAACCGGTATTGTGGACCCAGGAATTGGCACAACTGGCAAAGGGTTCCAGTTCCCACTGGCCGAACTTGGACTGCTTGTCCTTCCAGGGGCCCCATTGCCCGAGCATACCCACCCAGATGTAGATCATTTTAGGGTTGGCGTCCTTGAGCTGCCGGTAACCGATCCCCAGATTATCCATGTAGCCGGGGGGCATCCCGTCGATCAACACATCAACGTTGGATGCCATTTTTTTGAAAATCTCCTGGCCGTCCTCAGTCTCTACATCCAGGGTAATGCAGTGCGTGTTCACCGTCTCGGCGACGAACTCCATGCCGCACTTTTCACCGGTATCCCGATTTTCCAGCAGGTACTCTTCACGGCCAAAGGGCGTCAGCTTTCTCAACGGATCGCCGCCGGGCGGTTCAATGGAAACACATTCTGCCCCGGCTTCGCCGAACAGCGAGGTGCAAAACTTGTGCCCCAGCCGCCAGAGACCGATATCCAGGACTCTGAGATGTGACAGAGACTCATCTTTGCCGTACCTGTTTTCGAATTTGAGGTTTTTCTCTGCCCAGTCGCAGAATTCCAGCGCCTTCCGTTTTTCATACACCGGTTTGACTTGATCGTAGGTCGGCGGTGGCGTGACCGGATAAGGCCTGACATCCATATCCATGAGACCTATGGTGTCGGCCCGGCTGTTTATTTCAATATCTCTCTTTTCTGCCATATTTTACCTCCAAAAAAAGTTTAAATTCCACTGAAGAATTTATCCAGAGTTGTTTTAAGCATCAGAGGAAC
>CAZQAF010000079.1:0-15658 GCA_964591175.1 uncultured Desulfobacteraceae bacterium
ATGCCTTGTATAACACAATTGCCTGTTTCATTGAAGGAATCGTATCGAGCCTCATGCGTTCATATCCCAGTTTCCGGGCAGCCTGGATGACGGTTTGGGTCAATAATCTTCCGATATTTTTTCCTCTGTAATCCGATGAAACCTATAAATTTCAGACGAGGTTGTCAATTCCATTCAGGATTGGGTTCAATTCGGCCTCAAACTTACGCGTGTATTCTATTTCGCAGATTAAGGTTTGACAAGAAAAAGCTGCGGCAGCGAAAGGCAGGTTATTATAGGGTTGAAATCGAGATGTTGCCGGTAGTAATTACACTAATGCGCATGGTGCCTGTGGGGTTGGTCACATTGACATTGCCGATGCTGGCAGCCATTCCCCTATTATTAAATGCGATCGTTGCTGTATTGCTTATTTTTACACTATTTTCCAACGCGACATTGTCTTTTAATATGGTATCGGGTGGTGATGCATAAACCCCATTTGAATCCGGGTCCACAAATACCCTGTAATTATTATTCGCCGTGCTAAAGGTGATGCAAATATTCGTGTTTCTTCTCACCGCCTCCATTTTTGCCAGATTCAGATCATCGTAGATCTGCCTCGCCGATGTTTGCAGCCTGTGCCTGGGCAGCCACGATATATAGGAGGGTATTGAAATGGCCGCCATTATACCGAGAATGCCAATGGTTACGAGAACTTCAGCCAAAGTAAAGCCTTTGTTATTCATCAATGCCTCCCAAAAACAATGCGACCTGTGTTTTACGGCTGTGAGGCGGCTTATGCGCATCGATCATCAATCCCTCACTTCCTTTAAAAAGGGCTAAAAAGGCGGTGGCATCCGGGTCTTTCATGCGCCAGGGTTCGAGTTGCCGTTCGATCCGAATCGTCCAACCTGACCGGCCCATTTGATCTTTATAAAATTCCAGCACCTTTTCCCACGGGTCATTGGTTTCAAGTTCTGCATAGCACCCGCCCTGAAGTTTCATGATGTTGATAATTTTCGAATTTGGATAACGGGTGACCTTTCCGTTAAAACTGTAAGGCAACCGATCCATGCAACCTGTGGCGATGCCGATTAAAAACGTCAACATTACCGATAGCCAAAAGGTTCTGGGTGCCATGAGTTGTTCCTTTAGATTCAATATCGGAACTTTTCCGGTAAAGTTTATGCAAAAATTTTGTAAAAATAAAATCATGCAAAAATCATGCAAAAATTGTCCATCGGAAATGATCGTTAAATATATCAAATGGATAACCCGATAAACAACATGCGACATCAAGTGTGTTTAGACCATATCTGACCATATTCTGCCGTTTTACGGCAGTTTTTTCCGGATATCCGTGAAAACGGTCCAAGAGGATATGCGCGTCGGCGATCATGCACCAAAATCGCCAACCGCTTAATCTCATTGAATCTTCTCTCTTGACTCGATGCCGACTTTAACCGTATAAGCAACTAACTGTGTACATGTATTTTAAAATACCCTGTCGGGATATATAACCATAGTTATGAATCAGTGCACGAACCGAAAATAAGGAGGATGTTATGCTGAAAAAACTGGTGATGGGAGCAGCGGCGGCGTGCTTTTTCTTTTCTTTGTTATTTTCGGCATCGGGAATGGCTTTAGGGGCGGATAGGCCGTATATGTTCGGGTTGCTGCTGGTGGGTCCTTATAATGATCACGGATGGAGCCAGGCCCACTTCGAAGCCGGCAAATATGTGGAAAAGAAGATTCCCGGGACCAAAATGATTTACATCGACAAGGTCAACCCTGCCGATCGTCCCGGGGTAACGATTCCCCAGTTGGTGGATGACATGGCGGAAAAAGGAGCAAAGCTGATTATCGCCAATTCAGACGACATGAAGGACGGCATCAGAGAAGCCGCCCAAATGCATCCTGAAATCAATTTTATTCACATCTCCGGTGACGATGTGTTGACCGGAAAAGCGCCGAAAAATCTCAGCAACCTCATGGGAAAAATGATTTATGGAAAGATGATGGCCGGATTCGTTGCGGCAATGACCACCAAAACCGGTAAAATCGGATACCTTGGCCCTCTGGTCAACGAAGAAACCCGGCGCCTGGCGGTATCGTGTTATCTTGGCGCAAAATATGCCTGGGAACACGTCCTGAAAAAGGATCCCGCCAAGTTGAAATTTCAGGTCACCTGGATTGGTTTCTGGTTCAACATCCCCGGCGTAACCGCCGATCCGTCTCAAGTCGCCCAAAATTTTTTTAATACCGGATATGATGTTGTCCTGTCAGGGATAGACACGACGGAGGCGGTGGTCGTTGCAAGGCAAAAACGAAAAGAAGGAAAAAAGGTCTGGGCGGTACCCTACGATTATATCGATGCCTGCCAGGGCGCGGAAGATGTGTGCCTTGGGGTCCCTTATTTCAACTGGGGACCGGGGTATGTTTCTTTTGTAAAGGCATCGATGGCCTCGAAATGGACGTCCAAATGGGTCTGGCTGGGACCCGACTGGAAGGATATCAACAATCCGGATACCAGCACCGTCGGTTTTGTGGCCGGACCGGCCCTGTCTTTATCGGCCAAAGCGGCGCTGGACACGTTTATCAAGGATCTCGGAACGGGCAAGGCAACGCTTTTTAAAGGACCTCTTTACTATCAGGACGGCAGCTTGTTTCTTAAAAAAGGTGAAATCGCCTCTGATAAACAGATCTGGTATATGAAACAGCTTTTAAAAGGAATGAGCGGACAAAGCGGCGCCAAATAGGCAACCGATTCGGTATTTTTTTAATTTTCACAGATTGGACAATAAACCTGTGTCTGTTATTCGTAAATCCTGAATACTTTGCTGATCCTGTTTACAATGAATTTCCATTTGGATATGTTCTAACATGTGGATAGAACTTCGCAACATCCACAAATATTATGGATCCATTCAGGCCAATTGCGGCGTCAATCTGACGATTCAGCCGGGCACCGTTCATGGTATCCTCGGCGAAAACGGCGCCGGCAAAACCACCCTGATGAAAATTCTGGCCGGTTACAGCCGGAAAACCCGCGGTGCTGTTCTTATCGATAATTCCCCGGTAAATTACCAGACCCCTGCCCAGGCGGCGAAGCTGGGCATCGGCATGCTCTATCAGGATCCCCTTGATTTTCCCCTTTTGACGGTTCTGGAAAATTTCATGCTCGGTCAAATATCCGGCATCAGAAACAAGAAACGCGTGTTCGCAAAGATTTTTGAAGACATGGCCGGGGCTTTGAACTTTTCCCTTCGCCCGGACACCCTTGTTAAAAAACTGACCATCGGCGAACGACAACAGCTTGAGATATTAAGACTCCTGGCACAGGGTGTCCGGGTTCTGATTTTAGATGAGCCAACCACCGGTATATCCGGTGAGCAGAAAAAGATTCTGTTCCAGGCCCTAAAGAAACTTGTCGGCGAAGATAAAAGCGTGGTTCTGGTGTCCCATAAACTGGAAGATGTGGAATCCGTGTGCGATAAAATCACCGTAATGAAACAGGGAAGCGTATCCGGAGAGATCAAAAGACCCTTTGTTACGCACACGTTGTTGAAAATGATGTTCGGGACCCCGCCGGTTCCAGTGTCACACACCCGTGTAAAGCCTATCGATTGCGTTCTCGAGTTAACCCGTGTATCCGCCCTTGGCGGTCGTGCAGGTCTTAAAAACTGCAGCCTTGCAGTTCATCAAGGAGAGGTTGTTGGCCTGGCCGGTCTCGAAGGCAGCGGCCAGGACGTCTTTCTCAGAATCGCCGCGGGGTTGAAGCGGCCGTCCAAAGGATCCATATCTCTTCAGGGCACGAACATGCATGGAGAGGATTACCATACTTTCAAAAACCGGGGCGTCGCATATTTGCCGGGCTCCCGTATCGAACAGGGTTTGATACCGGGGCTGAATATCGCTGAGCATGTTTCACTTCAGGACAACAAAAAAGGATTTTTTGTAAACAGGCTGCACAGCGTTCAAGGCGCAAAAAAACGAATTGCCGATTTTCGAATCAAAGCCGAACCGGAATCTTTGGTGGAATCACTTTCCGGGGGGAATCAACAGCGCCTGCTGCTTTCTTTTCTGCCCGAGGATCCGGTGTTGCTGCTATTGGACAATCCTACGAGAGGATTGGACATGGAATCCGTGCTCTGGGTGTGGGAGTATTTGCATGCGTATTCCACCCATAATGCATGTCTTGTCTTTTCATCTTCGGAACTCGACGAAATCCTGACAAATGCCGATCGCGTCCTGGTTTTTTTCGACGGTGCCGTGATTAAAGATACCCCAACGGATCAGACAGATGCCCACGAGCTGGGGCGGGCCATTGCGGGCAAAGCCTAAAAACGGGCGTTTTGCCCATATTTTATATAAACGCATCACACGGTCATGTTCTACCCGATGCCGACCGTGAACGACTGTCGCTGTCGAGATTATGAGAATCATCACCCGATATCTGATTGAAGGCATACTGGCGCTGTTTGCGGTGTTATTGTCCACCACGATCATTCTCCTTGTTTCCGGCGCGCCGCCTTTTGCGGCCTATTATTATCTGTTCAATGGGTCGTTGGGATCCTGGACCAAGTTGGCACAGGTCATTCAGGTTTGGGTGCCGCTAACCCTGTGCGCTTCCGGTCTTTTATACACATTCAGAATCGACCTCTGGAATATCGGTGTTGAAGGGCAGATCATGCTGGGTGCTGTTTTTACCACGGCGGTGCTTCGGATCGATGCGGCCAAGAGCATGCCGATACTTTTTATCGGACTGTCGCTGGTAGCCGGCATCTTCGGCGGCGCGATATGGGCCGTGGTTGCAGGGTTTTTGAAAACAAAGGGGGGCGTCAATGAAATTTTTGCAGGCCTGGGGCTTAATTTTGTGGGTCAGGGGGTCATTCTCTGGCTGATTTTCGGTCCCTGGCATCGTCCCGGCATCGCATCCATGAGCGGGACCGAACTTTTTCCCCAAAAGTTGTGGCTTCCTTTTTACCCGGCCCTGCGACTTTCTCCGGCGGGGCTGGTTTTGGCTGTGGCTGCTCTGGTTTTAACGGCGCTGTTTTTGCGATATACCCGCATGGGGTTGAACTTGAAAGCCATCGGAAATAATCGGGATGCCGCCATGCTATTCGGCCTGAAACCCGACCGGTATATGATCATTGCCATGATTTTCGCCGGAGGGTTCGCCGGCCTGGCCGGAAGTGTTCAGGCCGCCGGTGTGTATCATCGCCTGCTGCCCGCCATATCCAGCAACTACGGATACCTGGCGCTTCTGGTGGTGATGCTGTCAAACTATAATGTATGGATCACCCCGCTGGTGGCGTTCTTTTTTGCATGCTTAAACGTCGGCAGCATCCAACTTCCCATGATGCTTCAACTCGATTCGTCCTTGAGCGGGGTGATTCAAGGGGCGTTTGTGTTGGCGGCGCTGTCCGTATACGCATGGCGTGTCCGCGCAAAATTGACCGGAGAAATGGCCAAAGATGATGGAACTTGATTTAGCCCAATTATTTGCCGGCGTCGTGGCCGGTGCAGCGCCCATCGTGCTGGCAGCCCTTGGCGAGACGATAACGGAAAAGGCGGGCGTTATTAATCTCTCCCTTGACGGAACCATATTGTTAAGCGCCATGGTCGCCTTTGCCGTTGCCTTTGAAACCAACAATATTTTGTTGGGTTTTATTCTTGCCGCCATGGTGGGCGCCGCTGTTGCGGCGATCGTTGCATTTTTCAGCATCTATTTGAATCAGTCACAGGTTGCGGTCGGCTTTGTTTTGACGTTAATGACCCGCGATCTCGCCTATTTTCTCGGCAACCCTTATTCCCGCTTGCAGGGCCCCCAGGTTCTTCCTTTATCCATCCCCCTTGTAAAGACCATTCCATTTTTGGGACCGGTATTTTTTGATCAAAGCCTGCCGGTTTACTTCAGCCTGATCATGATCGCCTTTTGCGGGGGGTATGTATACAAAACGCCCATGGGGCTGCATCTCAGGTCCGTAGGGGAGCGTCCCCTGGCATCCTATGCCAGAGGAATCAATCCTAAAAAGATGCAAATGGTCTATTCAATCGGCGGAGGCCTTTTGGTGGGCCTTGCCGGGGCGACATTTTCGCTCTGTGTCAAACCGGGCTGGGGCCGTCCCCAGGGTGCTGAAGGAACCGGATGGATCGCCCTTGTGTTGGTGATTTTCGGCGGGTGGAATCCCATAAAAGCCGCCATGGGCGCCTATCTATTTTCATTTTTGCAGATCGTGGGAATATACTGCCAGCAATGGCTGCCCGGTGTACCGGCCCAGGTTTTTCAAGTCGCGCCGTTTCCGTTGATGATTTTTACGCTTTTGGTAATGTCCCTGGCCCAAAAAGAGTCTGTGCTGAACTGGGCCGAAGATAAACCTCAAATGAAATCTATCTTAGCGTTTCTTTCCGGCAGCATGCCGAGCGCTCTGGGCAAACCCTACCGGCCGGAGTGATCTCGGAATTTTTGCTTTCTTAATTCACGCCGGCTTTTTTAAAAGCGTCGTTGACCATTTCCTGGGCCTGTTGTTGAATTTTACGAAGATGGTCTTTGCCTTTGAAGCTTTCCGCGTAAATCTTGTAAATATCTTCAGTGCCGGAGGGGCGGGCGGCAAACCAACCATTTCCGGAGACCACCTTGATGCCGCCGATGGGCGCATCATTGCCGGGTGCGCGGTTGATTTTGGAAATTATCGGTTCTCCGGCAAGTTCCTTTGCCGTAATCATCTCAGGAGCCAACTCTTTGAGGACTGTTTTCTGTTTGGCGGTGGCCGGTGCGTCGATTCGTTCGTAAGCCGGACTGCCAAATCTGTCTTCCAGTTCTTCATATAGCCGGGCCGGGTCTTTTCCGGTCGCCGCCGTAATTTCGCAGGCCAACAGGTCCATGATGATGCCGTCTTTATCCGTGGTCCAGACGGTGCCGTCCTTTCTTAAAAAGCAAGCCCCGGCACTTTCTTCTCCGCCGAATCCATAGGAACCGTCGATCAGCCCGTCCACAAACCATTTAAAGCCCACGGGAACTTCCGAGAGCTTTCTGTTGAGATGGGCGCTGACCCTGTCGATCATCGAACTCGATACCAGGGTTTTGCCCACGGCCGCATCCTGTCTCCATCCGGAGCGGTTTTGGAAGAGATACCACACGGCGACCGAAAGATAGTGGTTCGGGTTCATAAGCCCGGCATTTTGAGTCACGATGCCGTGGCGGTCGGCATCAGGGTCGTTTCCAAAAGCGATATCGAAGCGGTCTTTGAGCTTTATCAGGCGGGCCATGGCATACGGCGATGAGCAGTCCATTCGGATGTTGCCGTCCTTGTCCACGGTCATAAACGAAAAGGTGGGGTCAACCATCCGGTTGACCACCTCTATGGACAAACCGTAAGTCTCGGCAATGGGGTCCCAGAAACCGACGCTGGAGCCGCCGAGGGGGTCAACACCGATGTTGAGGCCTGCATTGGCCACCATTTCCATATCGATAATATTTCGAAGATCTTCTACGTAGGGGGATATGAAATCATGGGGTTGGGTGGTATCTGCTTTGAGGGCTTTTTCAAAGGGGATTCTTTTGACATCCTTGAGGTTGTTGCCGAGAATCTCGTTGGCCCGATCTTGGATGGTGCGTGTCGTCTCGGTGCTTGCGGGTCCGCCGTCAGGAGGGTTGTATTTGAACCCCCCATCAGGGGGAGGATTATGGGACGGCGTGATCACCACGCCGTCGGCAAGATTTCTCTTTTTTTGCCGGTTGTAAGTCAGGATCGCGTGAGAAATGACCGGTGTCGGGGTATAACCGAAGTCTTTCTGGATCATCACCGTCACGCCGGCTGCGGCAAAAACTTCAAGGGCCGTGGCCAACGCCCCTTCCGACAGCCCATGGGTATCCATCCCCATAAACAAAGGACCGGTGATATTGTTGGATGTTCTATAGTCGCATATGGCCTGGCTCACGGCCAGAATGTGGTCTTCGTTAAAGCTGTTTTTCAAAGAGGATCCCCTGTGGCCGGATGTCCCGAAGCTCACCTGTTGTGCAGGATCCGAAACATCCGGCTTATGGGTATAATATGCGGAAACCAGTCTCGGGATGTTTACGAGCAGCGATCTTGGTGCAGGTTTTCCTGCAAGTTCGTTCAGTGTCATTTTTTTCTCCAAAACTGTGGCGGGTGTAATTGTGGGTTTTTAAACTCGCCCGGTTTTTGATGTGTTGATGCCGGCGTTTATCTGCACGGTGATTGGCAGGCACCTTGTTGTAAGAAAAATAGGGCACGAGCTGTGGGTTGTCAATGGAAATAGAAAAGAGGAAAGAGGAAAGAGGCTAAGGATCAGAGGTCGGAAGTCAGAGGTCGGAGGTCGGCTTGTTGGGCAAAGCCGAAAGCGAAGACCAAAGGTTGGAGAAGGGAAGCCGGAAAACGGGGATTAGGAAAAAGGTAAGGGGAACCGGGGATGGACGCGAATAAACACGAATTTATAAAAACGGGATATTTGATTTTCAAAGGACACATGTATTCATTGAGCTGAATCCGCACCAGGTCCGGTTGCCCTCGACCGGGCCGCCGGCTGATTGACAATATATTTGATCTAATATATATCGCAACTAGGCTTGTGTATCATTTGACATCGTATATCGGGTACAACGAACGGAGTGATAAGGATGGTGAAAATCGGAATTATCGGAGGTTCCGGGCTGGATGATCCGGGAATACTCATCAGCCCTCAGATCATACGGGCAGACACGCCCTATGGAAAGCCGTCCTCGGCATTGTCCGCAGGAAAGATCAACGGCGTCGATGTGGTCCTCATTGCCCGGCACGGGGAAAAACATACCCTGAGCCCGAGCCAGGTCAATTACAGGGCGAATATTTACGCATTAAAGGAACAGGGCGCAACGCATATCCTTGCGACAACCGCCTGCGGGAGCCTGAAAGAAGAGATAAATAGAGGACACTTTGTCATTGTCGATCAGTTTATCGATTTTACGAAACACCGGGAAATAACGTTTCATGAATCTTTCGAAAACGGTGCCGTACATACGGCCATGGCTGAACCCTTTGACCTCGGGCTGCGAAAAGCATTGTATCAATCGGCAAAAGATTTAAATTACAACGCCCACTTCGGCGGAACGGTGATCACTATCGAAGGACCCAGGTTTTCGACCAAAGCAGAGTCAAAGATGTTTAAAATGTGGGGAGGAGATGTCATTAATATGTCGATTGCAACCGAGGCGATCTTGGCCAATGAGGCCAGGATACCGTATGCGGTGGTTGCCATGTCTACCGACTATGACTGCTGGAAGGAAGATGAAGCCCCGGTTTCGTGGGAAGAAATCTTGGAAATATTCAGCCAGAATGCCGATCGCGTCAAGAAGCTGTTGGTAAAAGCTGTTTCAGGTATAAAGTGAGGGCGTTAGTATGAATCTTAAGGAAAAAATCAGAACCGTGCCGCACTGGCCCATTAAAGGGGTGATGTTCAGAGATATTACCACGCTTTTGCAGGATCCCGAAGCTTTCAAAGAAACCTGTGACATGCTTTTTGACCGTTACAAAGACATGAATGTCGACAAGGTGGTCGCCATCGATGCAAGGGGATTTATTTTCGGTGCGGTGCTGGCCTATAAACTCAATGTGGGATTCGTTCCCGTGAGAAAAGCTGGAAAGTTGCCCTATAAAACCATCAGCGAATCGTATACCCTTGAATACGGTGAGAACGTTGTGGAGATGCATATCGATGCCATTCAAAAAGGAGAAAAGGTTTTGGTTGTGGACGATCTCATCGCCACCGGAGGCACCATATCCGCAGCCACCAAACTGGTCGAAAAACTCGGCGGCGAGGTCGTCGAGTGCGTATTTATCATTGAACTGCCAGACCTTAACGGCAAGGAAAAGATCAAAAAATACAATGCATATACGTTAACCGAGTTCGAAGGGGAATAGAAGCCATCTCAAAAAAGTCTTTTCGTCCGATATCTGCGTTGAGCCCTCGACATACTTAAGTATGCCTGCGGGTTGATTCTTGCAAAACAAACCGGGTGCTTTGCACCCGGATGCAAGTTCAACGTCGAAAGCACTGACCCGCCCGCCTCGCAAGCGAGAGTGTTGCGGGCAGGCGTGCTTTTGCCTTTTCGGCCTATGGCCGAAAATTCAAGCCACCCGCTTCGCGGGTGGTGGTTGACTCTCGGTCTCGCCTTGATCTCGACCGAAAATCCTAATTTTGAGATGGCTTCGAGTAAAAACAAACAAAATAAGCAAAAATTCCTAAAGCCTTACAGCTAAAAAAGATCCAACACAAAAATATGGCACAGATTTTTGACCATTGGCCGGAGAAATACGATCTGTGGTTTGAAACGCCCTTGGGGCGGCTGATCAAAGGCTATGAGCGCAAACTTCTACTCAAGATGCTGAAGCCGGAACCGGGTGAGGTGATTCTGGATGCAGGATGCGGCACGGGAATCTTTACCGCAGACATTCTTGAGGCCGGAGCCCGGGTCGTGGGGCTTGAACTCGCCCTTGCCATGCTTTGCCGTGCCCTGACCAAATTTCCGGGTCGAACCTTCAAATCCGTCATCGGGGATATACGAGATCTTCCATTTGCCGACGCTTCATTTCACAAGACAATATCCGTCACCGCCATTGAATTTGTTCAAGATGCAAGGCTTGCCGTAGAAGAACTTTTCCGCGTCACAAAACCCAAAGGATACATCGTCGTCGCAACCTTGAACTCCCTGAGTCCCTGGGCGCAGCAAAGGACGGCGGCTGTCCAAAAAAACCACCCCCTCTTCAAACATGCGATTTTCAGATCTCCTGACGAGATAAAGGATTTGTCTCCTGTGGAAGGCATCATTCAAACGGCCATCCATTTCGAAAAAAACGATGACCCGGAAATCGCCCCGGAAATCGAAAAAGCGGTAAGCGAAAAGGGCCTGAATACGGGTGCATTCCTGGCAGCACGCTGGATAAAACGCGGTTAGCTCAATTTAAAATTTGGGGCGAACTTGGGCAGAAAGCCTTTAATCGAGGCTTTAGCCGCTGTTAAGGGATCGTATGCAACCCTGCAAACCGCGGCTCATGCAGCGGGATGATTAAATCCGCAGCGGTTTTGACCTTGACCAGGATATCATAGGCCTCATAGGCATTGACCAATGTACCGGGTGGAATCACGTCCATTTCCATGGCCCGAATTTCCCTGGGTGGATTGAAATTTTCGTCGATAACACAAAATCCGGTTATGGCGGCTTTTCCCTGCGTTGTATCGATCAGCACCGTCATGCCGCCTGGGGTGTGTGCCGGCGTATGCATCACGGAAATGCCCGGAACGATGGCTTGATCCTGTTTGACGATTTCAATCTGTCCGTTTTCTTCCACATCTTCGATGTAATCCTCCAGGTAGCGAAAATCCAGCGGATGCGGATGATGAATGGCGGCCAGTTCCTTTTCATGAACATAGATCCTGGCATTGGTGCATTTGTAATCATTTTCGCAGTGATCGTTGTGCAGATGCGTGTGAATGACGATATCGACATCCTCGGGCTTGAGGTTCCATTTGGATAGCCCTTCTTCGAAGGTGTAAATTTTACCACCGATAGACGCCTCTCTATCCTTCGACTGGATGGGGCTCATCTCCCCGGTATCCACCAGTATTGTCTTGTCACTTCCTTCAATATACCAGGCATAGATGGGTATGGTATAGGTTTCCCCATACCCGTACTGATACGTCATCATGCTCTTGTTAAAAATTTTGGTGCCCATCACAATGGGGTGAATTTTAAAATGCGCCATGTTCAGCCTCCGTCATTTTTTACCAACCTATATATAATGATTCGGCGCCTAAAGATCAAGCGTAAGAAATTCTTGTCCGGATCCGGACTTTTTATCTCACCTTATTGTGTTATTCTTCAGCATATTATATAATTTTGATAGTTATTCGTTACTGCATCTTGGTAAAACAATATGTACCGTTCACACAATAGATTAGAATTTTTGCGAGGATTTATCATTATGGCACACAAACCTGGATTAACCAAAAAAGAGTTAGAGCAAGTTTTGGCTGATTCTGCCTTTGTTGCAGATTATCGTTTTAGCATCCATGACTCCGGCGATGGAGAATGTACGATCTATGTACCATTTCAAGAGAAATATGTGCGACCTGGCGGGCTGGTTTGTGGTCCGGTCTTTATGGCGGCAGCGGATATGGCAATGTGGCTTGCCATAATGACCAAGATTGGCCGCGTAGAGATGGCCGTGACCGCCGAAATGAAAACATCTTTTTTGAATGGGGCCAAGAGAGAGGGTTTTTACAGCACGGCCAGAACTCTGAAAGTAGGCCGGCGTTTGATTTTTGGAGCGGCCGAGAGCGTGAATGGCGATGGCACGCTGTTGGCGCATCATTCCTTTACCTATGCCCGACCGGATATGTAACGCCGAAATGATGGAAACGATTGCTTACAAACCGCATGCCGGTCGACAAAAAATGTGCCGGGCTATTGGTATCATTTTATGTCACGCTTGAAGAATAGGCATAGAATGGCGATAGCATGGCGCATAAAATACCATGCTATATCTTTTTTTGATTCAGCATTACATTCTGCGTGCCGAGAATTATGTCCCACAACGGCGTGGTAACACCAAAGTTCGTTTCGGGGTGGTAGTGATGGATGAGATGGTGGGCTGCCCAACGCCGGGCCAGAGGTTGACGAAAACGGGTGTGGTGAATGAAGAAGTGGCCCAGCCCATAGATTACGTAGCTGAAGGCCATGGCGCCCGATAGCAGAAACGCATAACTCGCGGGCATCAACAAAATAAATACGCCTGTCAGCCCCAGTATCACCAGGGAAGGCAGGAAGAAAGGCAGAGCGTCATAGCCCTTCGGATTCTCGTGGTGCGCACGGTGACCCTGCTCGATGATCTGGATCGATCCGTGGAACAGCCAACGGTGAACGGCGTATTCGAGATAGCTGAAAATAAACAGACCCAGCAGGAAGGTCAGAAGCGCTTTGGTGCCAAGGATATCATGGTGCCCCAGAGCTCCAACGGTCAGCACGACACCTAACGGGATATCAAGGCAGAATTCAGCCCAGTAATTCACTTTGGTTCGTGACATCCGCAGTATGGAGCCCAGCACCGCACTGATTATGCCTCTGATTGTTTGTCTTTGCATGGTTCCTTATTCTGAAAAAAGAATGCGGTCCAAAAGACGGCACAAGCTTCTCATGCCCCAAATCTTCATGCGGTCGCCGATATTATATTGATAAGAATTCCCTTTTTGGCAGGGGATGTATCGAAAAGTTATCATTGTGCATGGAACTTATTAGGACTGCTCTACGAGCCGGAGGCCAACATATGAAATCCTGCCGGTTACGGTAACAATAAAACCAAAATACTAAAGGCAAGTCAGGTTGTCAATCGCCATTTATTATCCAACCATTTATTATCCAACCTTTCAAAATTAGGCCAATTTAAGGTAAAACTCACCCTTTGATCTCGACGGGTTGGCTTCGGCGAATTCCGCTTTGATACCCCGCAGCCAGCTTGTTGGAGCGCAGCGGAAATCCCGTTCACGGGGCTGCGGGGAGTTTCATTTGACAATTTCATCGGTATTTTTTATAATAGCTTTTAAATTAAATAGATCGAAAGGGCAAATCCGTTGAAAGGCGGGGACGCAAAGCCGCGGGTCTAAAGCTGAAAAGCTATGACAGCCGGGCTGCCGAAGTTACGTGTTCAACCTTTGGGAAAGCTTGCCCAAAGGCTTTTTTGTTTTGAGGCTATGGGTATTTATTTGCAGTCTTGTCTTCAAAATATGTGATGTATTTTTGAGATGGCTTGTAATATTAGGGAGATAAAAAAGCTATGCATTCATTAATAAAGAAGAGAAAAACCATTGCAATACCGGTCATTATCGCTTTAAGCATCTTCAGCATTATTTCAGTACCAGCCCGTGCGGCAATGATAGATACAGGTAAAATCTTAAAACAAAACCAACACGATCTTTCACGCAATCGTATAAAAATGTTTCTCGATCGCTCTGAAGTTCAGAAAACCTTTGCGACCTGGGGCGTAAGTTCCAAAGAGGCCAAAGAACGCATCGATTGCCTCACCGACGAGGAAGTTGAAAACATTGCATCAAGGATAGATCAACTGCCGGCAGGGGGTAGTGCCGTCGGTACAATCGTTGGGGCGGCACTCATAGTATTTGTCATATTACTGGTAACAGATATTCTCGGTTTTACGGATGTCTTTCCCTTTATTAGAAGCAGATAAATAATACCTTTAGAAATAAATTCTGCCGCTGCGTAAAGCATAAAATTTGCAGGAGGCTTCATATGAAAAGAATGATTATTATTATAATCTTAGGTTTCTTTTTTTTGCTTGCAACTGCTATTCCGGTAATTTCTAAAGATTACTATCGCGATACCCAGGGGCGTCGTACTTACAAAGAACATATCAACAATTCCGATCGTCATGGCGATAAAAAACGTCCAGATTATTACAAGTATCGTGGATACAGCGAACGCCCCTACAGCAAAGATCGTTTTTACATAAACTACGATTATAAAGGGCATCGGTATGACTATAACGGTCATTGGAGGTCTTGGAAGCAATGGGATAAATATGCAAGAAAGCATCCATATATATACAAACATGGCGGATATTACCGCCAAAGTTCACATTTGATGTTCAGATTTTGCGACCCCGGCACCAAAAACTGTTTCTTTTTTTCAATCGGAAGATAAACTAAAAGATGCGAAAATCGGGTTTTTTAAAACTTTAGATCACCGGCATTATGATCACAACTTAAAAAATACGGAAGATATCAATTTAGGTCGCCAGGAACGTTCTGCATAACGCCCCGTCTTCACCTGTCGTAATGCAAAAAACCATGTGCATCCATAAACATTTTTCAATGCATGTCTCTAATTGATTCGCCTCCTTAAATCCTTTATTCGAGGCCTTGGCAAATTAGGATAAACATGTGTAATAAATATACGGTTTCAGATAAATTGCTTTAACCTTAAACACAGGAAGAGCATATGAGACGAAATTAAACCCCATTTCTCAATCAGAGAGTGGGGTTTTTGTGTTGATATCGATTAGATATTACAAAAGCAACTATTGGCCATGTAATGGCGAGCTGTAATTACACCCATCCCCTATTTCAATCGATTAACCTCTCCAATCAATGCCACTATATAACACTTAACTGGCTAAAATCTTAAATTGTTTATCATTTGACATAAAAATTCCTTTATAATACTGTGCCAAATATTGGATCTTATATGAAATTTGACATCTATCGAATCAGTAAAGAGGGAATGTCATGGCCCATGAAAAAATTCTTATTGCAGTTTTTGGAATTTTGTTTCTGGCTGTGATACTTGTCTGGGGTGAAGAAATCCACAATGCAGTCAAAGAAGGAGATATTGCTAAGGTCGGATCTTTATTGGCAGAAAAGCCGGAAAAAATTGACGCCAAAGGAAAAGACGACCTTACACCTCTGCACTTTGCGGCTATGTATGGCCACAAGGATGTATCTGAGCTTCTTATCGCCAAGGGTGCGGATGTTAACGCCAAAACTAAAAACGGTTTTACTCCTCTACACTATGCGAAAAATAAGGATATATCCGAGCTTCTCATTTCCAAAGGTGCGGATGTTAACGCCAAAACTAAAAACGGTTTTACCCCTCTGCACTTTGCGG
>CAZQAF010000080.1:0-7928 GCA_964591175.1 uncultured Desulfobacteraceae bacterium
CCGATGCCGACAAAATCCGCTCGAATTCCATGGACGTCACCACGTTGGGATGGCGGATGTAATTGTACGTGTCATGCAGTCCCGGATCATACACGTCCGCGCCCGGCGCCAGGATGACGGACCCCACTTTGACCTCTATGCTCTCGTCCTTTTGGGTATGGTCAATGGCATTCACCCCGCAGAATTCGGCGCAAATTTTGCACATGCCGGTTTTAAAGTGTACGCATTTGGTGCGGTCGATCACCGGTGTGTTGGGCACTGCCTGGGCATAGGGAACATAGACCGGTTTTCGGCTTTTCAACCCTTCATCGTATTCGGAAGGGATGGGTTTAAGGGTATGTTCGGTGATATGCGCTTTGATTTTATCCACAGTGATATGCCCCGTCGGGCAGACAAATGCGCATGCGCCGCACGCGATGCAAACATCGGTTTGAACATGAAACGGCGTATCGACTTTAAATTCCACCCCCCGCCCGGTCAGGCTGATGGCGCCGCTTCCCATCCTGTCACACACTCGCGTACAAAGACCGCACAGGATGCAATCATCGTCTTCGGTTTTAAACCGCGGTTCTTTTATGCCGTATTGTTCCGCCAGCTTCTTGACAACGGGAACGTCCGGGCAACGGGCCAGCAGCATCTCCACGATAACTTTGCGAATTTGGTGAATCTCCTCGGTATCGGTTTTGATCTCCATGCCTTCCCAGATGGGGTAGTTGCAGGACGTAACGTATTTGACACGCCCGCCGAAATGCATCTCCACGATACAAAGCCGGCACATCCCTGCAGGTTCCAGAGCCTTGTGGTAACACAATGTCGGGATCTCGACCCCGTACTCCTGGGCGACCTGGAGAAGATATTGTCCTTTTTTGCCTTGAACTTCCTTACCATTGAGCGTAAACGTAATCATAGGGTTTAACCTTTTTATATCCTAAGATTATTTGACGACAATTGCATCGAATTTACATCCGTCATAACAAATGCCGCATTTGATGCATTTTTCCCTGTCCAGATGATGAACCTTTTTCTTTTCACCGGTTATGGCCTCTTCCGGACATTTTCGGGCGCATAATGTGCAGCCCGTACATTTTTCCGCGTCGATTTCATAATAAAAAAGCGGCTTGCAGACGCCGGCCGGGCATTTTTTATCCCTGATGTGGGATTCATATTCATCTCGAAAATAGCGGATGGTGGTGAGCACCGGATTCGGGGCCGACGTCCCCAGGCCGCAAAGGGAGGCTTTTGCCACCATGTCGCCGATTTCTTCCAACAGTTCGATGTCCCCTTCTCTTCCGTCCCCGGCACAAATATCCGTCAGCACCTGCAGCATATGTTTGATCCCCTCCCGGCAGGGATTGCACTGGCCGCACGACTCTTCTTTGAGAAAATCGAGGAAATATCTGGCCACGTCTACCATGCAGGTGTCCTGGTCCATAACGATCATACCGCCGGAACCCATCATGGAACCGACCTGGGTCAATTCGTCAAAATCAACCCCCATATCCAGAAACTGTTCCGGGATACATCCGCCGGAAGGACCGCCGGTTTGAACCGCCTTAAATTTTTTCTTTTTGGGAATCCCGCCGCCGATATCATAGATAATGGTCCTTAAGCTCGTCCCCATGGGCACTTCCACCAGACCGGTGTTCACCACTTTCCCCACGAGGGAAAAGATCTTGGTTCCCTTGCTGCCTTCGGTTCCGATGGAAGCATACCAATCGGCGCCTTTATTGATAATGACCGGCACATTGGCCCAGGTCTCAACATTGTTCAGCAAGGAAGGATTCTCTCGAAATCCCTTTTCCACGGTATGGATATATTTTGCCCGGGGCCGGCCGGGATTGCCTTCCAAAGACGCCATTAATGCGGTGGATTCACCGCAGACAAAGGCGCCGCCGCCCCGGCTGATATGAATGTCATAATCAAAACCCGAACCCAGAATATTTTCTCCCAGAAGACCCAGTCTCCTGGCATTCTTCAATGCGAATAAAAAGTTCTTTACCGCCAGAGGATACTCGTGGCGCACATAAACGTATCCGTCATGGGACCCCACGGCAATGGCGCCGATGATCATCCCTTCCAGAACGCTGTGGGGGTTTCCTTCCAGCAGGCTCCGGTCCATGTAAGCGCCGGGGTCCCCTTCATCCGCATTGCAAATAACGTATCGATTACCCTCATGCCGGGCACACGTCGCCCATTTTATGCCGGTGGGAAATCCGCCGCCCCCGCGGCCCCTTAAACCCGATTTCTTGACCTGGTCGATAATGTCGCCGGGCGTCATATCGAAAAGCGCTTTTTCAAGGGCCGAATACCCCCCCACCGATATATAGTCTTCGATGCTGGTGGGATCGATCAGGCCGTTGTTTCCGAAAATGATTCTTTTCTGGAGCTTATAAAACGGAACATCGTGTTCGTGGGAAATTTTCTTTTTGCTGGCAGGATCTTTAAAAATCAGGGATTTGACCAGGTTGCCGTTCTTGACGGTTTCTTCCACGATATCCGGGATGTGGTCTTCTTTGACCTGGGGATAAAATATGCCTTCGGGATGAATCACCAGAATCGGTCCTTTTTCACAAAACCCGTGACAGCCCGAAAGTTTCACCTCGATATCGTCTTGCAAGCCGTTTTTGACCAGTTCCGCCATCAGCGCTTTATGAACTTTTGCCGTTCCATAAGCACCGCAGCCGGAACCCGCGCAAAGGGAAATCAACCGTTTTCCTTTTTCCCGGTTCATTGCCTGAAGGGAATTTCTCAGTTCTTCCAAGGCTTCTTTATTTTCTAATTTTGCCATGGCCTGATCCGGCCTCGTTTGCTCCATAGGTTTAAGAGACATTTTCGTTATACCCTTTAATGGTTTTTACCGCAGTGGCCCTGTCCAGGCCGCCGTGGGTCTCCTGGTTTACCGTAAGCACAGGTCCCGATGCGCAGCATCCGATGCATCGAACCGCTTCCAGGGTAAACATCAGGTCATCGGTCGTCTCGCCTTCTTTGATGTGAAGATGGTCCTGCAATGCATCCATAATCTTATCGGCGCCCCGCACGTGACAGGCGGTTCCGGTACAGACGTTCACAATGTATTTGCCTCTGGGCTCCAGACTGATGGTTTTATAAAACGTGGCCACACTGTAAACCAGGCTTTTTCGCACACCCAGTTTCTCAACCAAAACAGGAATCACTTCCGGCGGCACATAATTATACATATCGCTGATATCCTGCATGATCATCAGCAAGGCCTCCCGGCTGGCATCATATGTTTCGATGATTCGATCGATTTCATCCCAATCGATGGTTGCTATATTCTCCATAAATATTAAACTCCTTGGCTTGACGTCATCGGGGAAAATGAAGCGTTTCGACATGAAAGCGAAAAAGTTCTGCGTCCGGCTTCCGGTTGGGGCTTAATGATCTTAAACCCCGTTGAACATGACCCGCAAAACAGATCCCGCGCAGCGCATGCCGGATCATCCTACCTGGGCGTCATACATTACCGGACAGTTTTCGACGCAGGCGCCGCATCCGGTACAAAGATCCATGTCGATGCTCCGCGCGCGCTTATTGATCTTCACCGTGAAATTTCCTTCCTCACCTGAAATGCTCTCAACATCCGCAAGGGTAATGAGCTCAATGTTGATGTGCCGGCCGACCTCGACCAGTTTGGGAGAGATAATTCACATGGCACAATCATTGGTGGGAAAGGTCTTGTCCAGCTGCGCCATAATTCCGCCGATGGAGCCGGATTTTTCGACGAGATAGACATAGTAACCGGCATTTGCCAGGTCCAGCGCGGCCTGCATTCCCGTAATGCCGCCGCCGACCACCATTACCGCTCCGGTCTTTTCTTTTGACATGTTCTACTCCTGATTTAAAAAGGATGTGATATCCGTGATATCGATCTCATTCATGTGGATTCCCAATGTTTGCTCATCGATGCCCAAACACAGACCGAGAAGCTGTGGATAGACAATGGATGCAAGGGCGTCATGGCCGTTTTGAGAAATCATCATTTGCTGCACATGGTCGAACTGCAGTTGGCAGTAAGGGCAGGCCGCGCACACATAGTCGGCGCCGGCTTTCTTCCCGTTTGCCAGTTTTTTGGCTGTTATGCTCATGGAAAGATCGTCATTGACCCCGAGCAGCGGGGCCCCGCAGCAGTCCAGTTTGTTGTTGTAATCGACGCTTTTTGCACCCGTGGCTTCAACCAGCCTGTCGAACAAGGACGGCGCAATGGGATCGTCGAATTGGGTCACTTTGCTCGGCCGCAGTGCATGGCATCCGTAATGGGTTGCAATCTTGAGGCCCTTAAAAGACTGCGTGATATGATTTCTGATCTCATCGAGTCCCACATCATGATACAATACGGAAAGAAAATGCTTGACCTCGATGGTGCCTTCATACGGCAGGCCTTTTTGCGCAAGTTCCTTTTTGATCTCTTCCTGCAGATCGCCTTCTTCCTTTAAAAATTGTTCGGCCTCTTTCAGGCTCCCGAAACAACACTTGCAAAGTGCCATGATGTTCAAGCCCGATTTTTCGGCCCTCGCCAGATTCTCCGATGCGCTGAGAAGAAAGGCTTTCCGGTCAAAATTACGCACGGGGTATCCACAGCACTTGAAGTCCCGGTTATCGACCAGTTGGACACCGAGCTGTCGCAGGACCGCCCTGGCGGCGCTGTCATACTGAACGACCCTGGCAGGTATGTTACATCCTAAAAATAATGTGTATTTCATAATGATATCCTTATTTACCGGTTCATTTTGAATTCTTCTAACCCCTTTAAGAAGGTACGGCCTCTTCTTCTAAAGGTGCGGCGACTTCTTCCGAAGGCGCAGCATCTTCCCCAGCCGTTTTGCATGTGTTTTTAACGGCAAGATTTTTGAGCTGATAGAGAACATCCGTCACCTTCACATTTTGCGGGCAGTGTTCCTGGCATTGAAAACAGGTCACACAATCCCAAAGCATCCGGGGACCGGCGGCCATTTCCGTAAGACCCAATGCGAGGCAGTTCATAATTTGATGGGGCAAAAGACCCAGCGCCTCCTGCGGGTTTTCAAAGTGCATCACCACCGGACATACGGTGGTGCAGTTCTGACATCCAAAACAATATGAAAAGGTCGAAACGCCCGGCAACTGACTCGCGATATCGCCGCCGTCTCTTTTGGAAAGCGAAATCGGGGTGGTTTTATCCATCACCTGTTCAAAATTACCGGCCACCGCGCGGCCCGCCGCTTCAATGGGTTTGCGATAGTCATCGGCGGCGATGTTGTTCCGATTCAAACCGCGATAAAAAGAATACGGAGACAATGTCAGGCATTCCGGAAGTCCTCTTTGAATCAGATCTTCTCTCACATTGAACCACAACTCTTTAAGATTGATGCCGGAGGGACAGACCACCGTACACCGGTCGCAGTTCGTGCAAAGGTAAACCCCTTCTTGAATGGCATTCAGTTTTTCATCGGTAAGTTTTTTTCCTCTGGCCATGGCTTTTAGAAAGGTCATTTTCTCTGCCGGCAGAATATACTCATTGCCCAGGACATCAAAGGCCGTCGATGCCGAGCACCGCCGGCTGCAGGTGCCGCAATGGGTGCAGGCATCCAGCTCCATGATCTGTCGTGTGACGATGTTCGCAGGATTTGCCGTTTCCTTTTCCATGACCGCGTTGGCCAGCAGACTCACCGGCGTGGATATGATATGAAACATCTTGGAAAAGGGAAGATACGCCAGACCGATAAAGCACGCCAGAAAATGGATATACCACAGGATGTTCGCGGCCCCCGCTTTATCCAGCGCCAGCGCAAAGGGGGTTATGGTTTTGGCGACCGCATATCCGGTAAACGCATATTTCGGCGAGGAATGGCAGTCGGCACAATAGGACACGTTGTCTTCCTGCCCCTGCGCCAGGACATCCGCGTCAAAGGGCGCTTTGACATGGGGGGAGACAAGGGCGTAATTTTGAACCCAGTAACTTTCGAGGGCCGCGATTTCATCGGCGTCATCCGGTTGGCTGAGCCCCGCGTAATCGCTCACCATGTTCTGAAATGACGTATCAGATGTAATTTTAACACCTTCCAAAATGATGCCCGAAAAAATAATCACCGCCACGATGAGTATCGCATAGACATCCATACCACCGGTTTTAAGCCGCGGCACTTTGAATATGAACCGCCGGAATATCGCGATAACGATACCGGCCAGCACCATGAAACCGAAAAGATCTCTTAAAAACATGTAGGGATTGACGGTGGAATGATAATTGGAAAAGAGCTTTTTGGTAATAATCGGATCGAGGGCGTGCATCAACAGAAGCAGCATAAATCCCCAGTACACAAGCATGTGCATCACCCAACGCAGAAAATCTTCTTTCAACGTTCTTCTTTGAAGCAGTACATCCAGGATAAATGCCTTGACAAGGCTGAAAATTTTTGAACTGAAAACAACCCCGGCAATTCCTTTGACCGCCGCAGAAAATCTCTGGGAAGTCGTGTATTCCTGGGCTGATATGCCGATTTTCCGTGAACACCAGGTATAGGCCTTATAAATCAGTCCCAGAATAAAAATGCCAAGAGAAATATAAAGAAGCACATTAAAAACCATTAATCATTCCTCCAAAATTTCGCTTAAAGGATAGGCGGGATTAAACATTGTTATCACTCGATCCTCGATTACCGGATTACGTATATTAAAGGACTTTTAATATAAAGCGACTGAAATTTTGTCAAATGATAATTCGTGAATTTTAAAACAATATACCGGTTTTTTTTAAACTATTTGTCAAATTTCAGGGCATTGTCCAAGGAAAGTACCGAATCGATCTATTCGGCAATAATTTTCAGCGCGCCGGGTACGATTTTGACCGCCGCCGGGACCAGGCCGGACGGTTCTCCATCCACCTCGATCAGCACGCGTTCATCTGATGTTACGGCCGCTTTTTTGCCCGTCATGGTGACGACATTGTCGATATCACAGATCCGACCGTTATAAAGTTTTGTAAGATTTAAAAATACCTCCGGGATGCTCAGATCTCCAATCATCGTAATATTTAATAAACCGTCGCACGTTGACGCATCGGGAGCGACCCACATGCCGCCGCCATGATACTGGCCGTTGGCTACCGCAATATTCCAGACTACCATTTTTTGTTGATAATCGTCATCGATGCTGATCCGTACCTTTCTTTTCCCGCATAAAAAAATAGAGACAAGAGTCGCCCACATAAACGAAAGAAACGGCCCAAACGCTTTGGTCGTTCGATTGACCCGCCGGGCGACCTCGCCCCCCAGTCCGAAGCTGGCGATATTATGGAAATAACGGCATTGATGCCGGCCGTTATTTCCCTTAAAATCAAGCCGTCCCAAATCGATACTGCGGACGGAACCCGTAGCAATGAGATTCACGGCCTGCTCGATGTCACGGGAAATCGAAACCGTTTTGACAAAATCGCATCCGGTGCCGTTGGGAATAAATCCCAGGGTCACATCCGAACGGATGAAGTCCTTGTGCATCATGAGACCGTTAACGACCTCATTCAATGTCCCGTCTCCCCCTACACCCACCAGAAGTCTCACATTTCCGGCAACGGCATTGTTTGCCAATGCCTTCGCATCCCCGGGTCCTTTTGTCATATGCGCTTCAAAAGGTCCGATCCGGTCTCTGGCAAGCGATTCGATGAGCGGCCAGGTCGATCCTGTCGACCCGTTCCCGGCATGGGGGTTGACGATAAAAACGATTTTCGACAAGGCGATTCCAGGCCTCCTATGTGTTTTGATATAGCTTCTAATATTTAAATGTTACATAACGCATTATTTTCCGTACATAAAGAAAATTTTACAACAAGTATCTCACGTTCATAATAAATCTATTGAACTAACGGATGTTAAAATGTTATGGGTCTATTTTACATCAATCGGCCGATTGCCGAGGCTTGTCCGCCTCTGGCG
>CAZQAF010000080.1:8028-15577 GCA_964591175.1 uncultured Desulfobacteraceae bacterium
GGCGCAGCCGCCGCTTTGGCGTTATGCGATATAATCGGCCGCAATATTGGATGAATCAAATGACCATCACTGAAAATCAACAAACCCTTTTGCGAATGCTTCCGGGGGTGGATTCTATCCTTGAGGCTGCAAAGTCGGATGCTGTTTTTGATCGGGTGCCGAAATCCGTACTGGTTCGTTCGATTCGTTTTGTTGTCGAGCAACTCCGGGACCTTATTTTGGATGATCAGCAGGACATCACGGGAAATGAGCTCTCCGATGTTGCCGTCCTTGACGCCGTCAAACAACGTGTTCATAAAACCATGGCACCGAAATTGACCTGTATTGTCAATGCCACGGGTATCGTTATCCACACCAACCTCGGCCGCTCGCTGCTCGCCGATGATGCCATTGAAAACCTCTCGACCATCGCCGGCAGATATTCCAATTTGGAGTTCGATCTGTCCAAAGGCGCCAGAGGGTCCAGGTATACGATTGTCGAAGATATCATCTGCGAACTCAGCGGCGCCGAATCAGCCATGGTGGTCAACAATAATGCCGGCGCTGTTTTTTTGTCTCTGGAAACCGTCGCCAAAGGTAAAAAAGTGATTGTTTCAAGGGGAGAACTTGTGGAAATCGGCGGATCATTCAGGATCCCCGATGTCATGGCCAAAAGCGGGGGAATTTTAAAGGAAGTCGGCACCACAAACCGTACCCATCTCAGAGATTACGAAAATGCCATCGAGCACGACACCGCCCTTTTATTAAAAGTCCATACCAGCAATTACAGTGTTGTCGGGTTCACCGCAGATGTTTCTCTTGAAACACTAGTGGATCTGGGGGCCAAGTACAAGATTCCGGTGATGGAAGATCTCGGCAGCGGAACCTTTGTTGATTTTTCAAAATACGGCCTGCTGAAAGAGCCCACGGTTCAGGAGTCCGTGAACGCCGGGGCTGATATTGTAACCTTCAGCGGCGACAAGCTTCTCGGCGGTCCCCAGGCAGGCATTATTGTCGGGAAAAAAGATGTCATTGAAAAAATCAAGAAAAACCCCATCAACAGAGCGCTCCGCATCGACAAACTCACCCTTGCCGCCCTTGAAAGCACATTGCGGCATTACAGAAGCATCGAACAGGCGATGGGTGCAATTCCCACGCTGCGGATGATGACCCTTCCCCTGGACCGCATCGCGTCAAAAGCCAGGGCGCTTTTCGAGGCACTCAATAATATCGGCGATTCCCGGATGTCCATAGATCTCATCGACATCTTTTCACGACCGGGCGGCGGTTCATTGCCGCTTTTGACCCTTCCCAGCAAAGGCATAGGGGTTAAAGTCGAGGGGGTTTCCGCCAATGCGCTCGAGCAGCAGATGCGAAACTCTGAATGCCCCGTGATCGGAAGGATCGAGGAGGATCTCTTTATCATGGACCTGAGGACCGTGCTCGACGATGAACTGCAGATTGTTGAAAAGGCATTTAAACATATACTCAAAAAGGCCAGGCCATGACACATCAAAAAACGAATTTTTTTCACCGGCACCCTTCCGGCAAATCGTTTCTTCTTTATAAAACAGACGCCAAACCCGATAAAGCGGCGTCCCCGAAGATTTCCCAGCCCGGGTCGGAAAGGATTCGAAACGTATTTCCGGATCTTTTGGCCGGGAAGGATTTTATCGAAAACGCCGCAGCCCGGTTCAAATCTTCAGAAAACTTTGACGCTATGGTCATTAAAATCGACAATACAGCTGACAGCGGCGAGGAACCAGACCCTAACGGCGAAATTGAGCGATGGCTTGATGTGGCCAAAACCATTGACGCCGTTTGCCGGAACGAAGACGGGATATGGGGACGGCTGGACCAGGGAATGTTCGGCTGTTTTTTCACCCCGAAAAATCAAACGACTTCCTTGAAATTTGCGCAAAAAATAAAAAACAGCCTGGTGGAATCATCCCATGAAACCGTTTCCATCGGTATGGCCTCCTATCCGACACTCCGCTTCAAAAAAGAAGAGATCCTTGATAATGCCGCCAAAGCGCTGGATCATGCCGCATTTTTCGGGCCCGCCAGTATCGTCGCCTTCGATGCCGTCAGTTTAAATATCAGTGGTGACAATCTGTATCAGCATGGAGACATCGACGGCGCTGTCAGGGAATACAAAACAGCCGTTATGCTCGACCCGTCGGACATCAACATCCACAACAGCCTGGGGGTTTGCTACGGTATTTTGGGTGAATACGCAAAAGCCTTGAAAGAATTTAAACAAGCGCTCAAGCTCGATCCCGACGAGGTCATGGTTCTTTACAACATCGGGCTGGTCAACATGTTGACCGAAAAACCCCATAAAGCGCTGGAATACTTCCTGGAAGCGGACCGGAAGAAGGAGGATGATATTTTTGAAGTTGCGTTTCAAATCGGGAGAGTTTATCTGGACATGGGAAATCCGAAGAGCGCTAAAGAATTCCTCGAAAAAGCCGTAACGCTGAATTCCGAATCCGGGCCTGCTTTGCGTTCTTTAGGTGAATGCTGCAATGCCCTGAATTTGATCGATGAAGCGATTTTTACCTATAAAAAAGCCATTCGACAAAACCCCAATGACGCACAATCGCTGTCGGCCCTGGGCTACCTGTTCGATCTACTTGGCGAGAACCCTGAAATTACGACCATTTTTTGCCAACAAAGCGTCGACATTTCCCCTGAGAACGGGCTCTTTCGGCATCGGCTCGGCAGCCTTTACCTTAAAAGGAACCAGCTTGAAGACGCCCTTGTTCAGTTTGAAAAAGCGCATCGCCTGGGATACAATTCCAGGGATTCCATTAAAAAGATTAAAAAGTTGATGAAAGAGGCGGGTTAGGAAGAAAAGGAAAGGGGAAAGAGAAAATAGGAAAGAGGATTAAGAATTAATTTTGTATGTTGAACGGCAAATGACAGAGAGGTTCGGGATCGGGTCAATAATATAATTGAGCCCTCGGGGAGTTTTTTCTAAATCCTTAATAAGAGCGGAATGGATAATCTTTTTTTTAAAGCGGATGCTGTTTGAGTGGCGTAGGGACCGTTAAGAAAGAACAGGCGCATTCCGAAATTATATCTTTAAAAGAATTTAAGTGAATCGATTTAACCTATAAATATTTCAAAGATAATATTTTGTTTTTTCTTTACGAACCCTTGCCGCGAGTTCATGCGGTTTAAAAAAAAGATTGTCCATGGAGCGCCTGTTCGGAAAACACCCCGACCCCTCAATATAATTAACAATGTGGTAGAATATGAAAAACATCATTTTGAGCATACTTGAAGACAGCATCAACGTTAAACAGCGGTTTGTCAGCGAAAACCTCGATTCGATGACCGATGGAGCAGACAGGCTCGCGGCGTGTTTGGCTTCCGGGCACAAGATCCTGATCTTCGGAAATGGGGGAAGCGCTGCGGATGCCCAGCATATTGCCGCTGAATTTGTCAACCGGTTCCAGATCGAACGGCCGCCCATGGCTGCCCTGGCATTGACCACCGATACCTCCGTCATCACCAGCATCGGAAACGATTACCATTTTGACGACATTTTTTCCAAGCAGGTGGCGGCCCTGGGCAGAAAGGACGATGTCGCCATCGGCATCAGCACCAGCGGCAATTCCAAAAATGTTATCAAGGCCGTTCATGCAGCAAAAGATATCGGGATGTATACCGTGGGGCTCACGGGTCGCGGCGGTGAACTGGCCATGTGTGCGGATCTTGTATTTTCCGTAAAATCAGATATCACCGCGAGGATTCAGGAAACCCATATTACATTGGGCCATATCTTGTGCGACCTGGTGGACCGGACGTTGTTTCCGGAAAAGTTTTAGGAAGCATTATGTCGAAAAAATTCGAACCCATCGATTTGAGCCAAATAAAAACGTATCCGCTGTCCGCACGGAAAAGCAAGGTATCCGCCGACGACTTTGCGAGCGTGTGGCAAAAAGGGGCCGGTTTTAAAGATTTTCTTAAAACGCTTCCGGATATATTGGCCGGAAATCAGATCAGGACCGTCATTTCATGTGCAGCCGACGCTGTTCGGCAGAAAAAGAGCATCGTTTTTGCCATGGGCGCCCATGTGATAAAAGTGGGGCTCACGCCCATTATCGTCGACCTTATGGAGCGCCAAATGATCACCGCCGTTGCCATGAACGGGGCCGGTATTATTCACGATCTCGAACTTGCCATGGCAGGGGTCACTTCAGAAGATGTATCCGCATCGCTCGGAGACGGTGCCTTTGGGATGGCCCGCGAAACCGGCGCTTTTTTATGCAATGCCATTGGGTGCGCCGGGAAAACAGGTCAAGGGCTCGGTGAAGCCATCGGCGCTGCGATGGTCGAGAAAAAACTCCCGTATTTAGAGCACAGCATCCTTGCGGCAGGCGCCCGGCTCGGCATTCCCGTAACGGTGCACGTAGCATTCGGAACCGATATTATTCATATGCATCCCGGATTTGATGCCAAAGCAGCCGGTGAAGCGACTCACAGAGATTTTCGCATCTTTGCATCCGTGGTCGGTACCCTTGAAGGCGGTGTTTATTTCAATATCGGATCTGCCGTCATACTGCCGGAGGTTTTTCTGAAAGCCGTGACGCTGGTACGGAATTTAGGGCATCGGTTAAATCATTTTACCACGGTGAATATGGATTTCATCCGGCATTACCGCCCCATGACCAATGTCGTATGCCGTCCCACCGCCCACGGCGGTCAAGGGTTCCATTTGGCGGGGCACCATGAAATTATGCTGCCGCTCATTGCCGCCGGGATCATCGAGGAGATCGGATAATTGATTTAACCCTGCACATGATTTATAATGTTGCTCGTACGTGAGTAAAGAATAAACCTAAGGAGCAAAAATTTATGCCGATTTATGAGTACCATTGCAATCACTGCAAAAAAGATTTTGAATGCCTGGTTTTCGGAAAAGAACGCCCGGGTTGCCCGACGTGCAAAAGCAAAAAAGTTAAAAAGCTCATGTCTGCCGCTACCTTTTACAGCAAGGGAGGACATGGGCAAACCGTCAAGGCTGCCGCCGGTGCGTCATCTTGTTCCGGTTGTGCCGCAACCAGTTGCAAAAGCTGCAGCCATTGATGAACAAAACACTTAAAATAGGAACCCGGGGAAGCCGGCTTGCTCTCTGGCAGGCAAACTGGGTCAAAACAGCGCTCGAGGCCGAAGATCCTTCCCTTTCCATCGAACTGGTCATCATAAAGACAAAAGGAGACAAGATACTCGATGTTCCCCTTGCCAAAGTGGGCGGCAAAGGACTCTTTGTCAAGGAAATCGAAGAATCGCTTTTAAACGAAAATATTGACCTTGCCGTACACAGCATGAAGGACATGCCGGCTCAAATACCCCAAGGACTGTGCATCGCCGCAATCCCTCAACGGGAAGATCCGAAAGATGTCCTGATTTCCAAAGATAACCGGCGCTTTTCGGAATTGCCTGCCGGGGCGATTGTCGGCACCGGCAGCCTCCGCCGTAAGGCACAGCTTCTGTTTGCCAGACCGGATCTGGTCGTCGCGCCCCTGAGAGGCAATATCGATACCCGTCTCAAAAAGCTTGAAACCGAAAACTTGGACGCTATTATACTGGCGGCCGCCGGCGTCAAACGAATGGGGTTCGAAAACAAGGCAACCGAATATCTGGATGAAAACATCATGCTCCCGGCCGTCGGCCAGGGCGCGCTTTGTATTGAAATCAGACAAAACGATCCCCTGGTCGGTCCTGTTGTCGCCGGCCTTGAAGATTCGAAAACACGGGCGGTGATTCGGGGAGAGCGTGCGTTTTCGGAACGTCTCGAAGGCGGTTGTCAAGTGCCGATTGCCGCCCACGGAACAATCCACAACAACCTGTTCACGCTTTCCGGTCTGGTGGCGTCTGTTGACGGTAAAACACGCTACAAACATGCCATGCAGGGACCTGAAAACGAATCTGCAACGATCGGCCTCGAACTTGCCGAGCACCTGATTTCAATGGGGGCAAAAACTATAATCGATAATCTTAAAGCAGACCTCGATCTAAACCATGAAAGGTAAGGTTTTTCTTGTGGGAGCCGGCCCCGGTGATCCGGGGCTGATTACCGTTAAGGGATTGGAATGTATCCAACAGGCGGATGTTATCATCTATGATTTTCTGGCATCCGAAGTGTTGTTAAAACATGCTTCGGAACATTCAGAGATCATCTATGTCGGAAAAAAGGGAAGCGATCATACGTTTTCCCAGGACACCATTAATGCCCTTATCGTTGAGAAGGCCGAAAACGGATCCACGGTGATCCGTCTCAAAGGGGGCGATCCGTTTATATTCGGCCGCGGCGGCGAAGAAGCGGAAGTATTGATCCGGGCCGGAATACCGTTTGAAATCGTGCCCGGCGTTACATCGGCCATTGCAGCTCCGGCCTATGCCGGAATCCCGCTGACCCATCGAAAATTCGCCTCTTCGGTCGCTTTTGTCACCGGTCATGAAGATCCGACAAAAAACAAATCAAATATCGACTGGGCATCCCTTGCCAAAGGCATCGGAACCATTGTTTTTCTGATGGGGGTCAAGAATTTGACTCAGATAACCGAGCGCCTCATGAGCCACGGCATGCGTCCGGATACTCCCGCAGCCCTTGTTCGCTGGGGGACCACTGCCAAACAAGTCACCATTACCGCAACGCTGGATACCATTGTCGCGCTCAAAAATGCCGCCAACCTCAAACCGCCTGCGGTGCTGATCGTCGGTCATGTGGTAGGACTGAGAGAAAAAATCAAATGGTTCGAGGATCGCCCGTTGATGGGGCGAAGCATTGTGGTCACCCGGTCCAGAGAACAGGCCGGCGAACTGGTCAAGCGCCTTTCCGGTCTGGGAGCGGAATGCCTGGAATGCCCCACCATAAAGGTGGTTCCAACCGATGACATGAAACCGCTGGACAAGGCTCTCGACAACCTGACGTCTTATGACTGGCTGATGTTTACCAGCGTCAACGGGGTTGATTTCTTCTTTAACCGGCTTTTTGAAAAAGGCAAGGACGTACGGGATCTCAATCATATCCGGACAGCGGTCATCGGTCCGGCAACGGCCAAGAAACTTCTTGATTACGGATTCAACAGCGATATCGTTCCCGAAAGTTACCGGGCCGAATCGGTCGTCAAGGCATTTGCAAAAGAAGATATTGCCGGAAAAAAGATATTGCTACCCCGGGCAAAGCAGGCGCGGCCGGTGTTGCCTGTGGAACTGGTCAAAATGGGTGCGGTTGTAGACGACGTTGAAGTCTACGTCACCAAAGCGGTTAAGGACAAGGCCGGCGTTATTCTTAAACGACTCGAAGAGCACACCATCGACATGATTACCTTTACCAGTTCGTCCACCGTAAAAAACTTCCGCGCCCTGCTGCCGTCTGAAGGGTTGGACCACCTGATGCAGGGCATTACCATCGCAAGCATCGGCCCGGTCACGTCCGAGACCGCCCGGAACTTGGGGTTTGACGTTCATATCGTTGCGGAAGAATACACCATACAGAAATTGTGTGATGCTATCGTGAAATATTATCATCCCTGAACGTTGTATGAAAGTGTTC
>CAZQAF010000081.1:0-15469 GCA_964591175.1 uncultured Desulfobacteraceae bacterium
AGCTCTCCCTTTGTTTAAGGTTAAAGCATTTATTTTAAATTATTTGTTTTTTTACATATTTATCCAAAAATGTCAAGAATATTGTCCGATCTTAAATGGATATTATAGACGCGTCCGGGCGTTGAATGCTTCTATCAGCCGGTCGATCTCTTCCACCTGCCCGTGTATCCGATCCCAGTAATCCGGGAAATCGTACCACTGGGCGTTCAGCTCTCCCAAATCTTTGCCCTGCTGTTCGATCCAGGTAAAATACTTCAGGTTATGGATCTGCCGTTTGTCGGTGTAGTTCAGTTCACGCATGTTATTCGTGGATTCTCCCAGAAGATAACGATGATAATCCTTGGCTGCCTCGACCTCGGAGTAAGGGCCCAGCGCCTCGTTCATTTCATCCAGACGCGTCTGATAGAGCGTCATGGAATCGGTGCATACCGTCATCACGATGTCGCGGCCGGTCAGCTCATAGTATTTGGCAAACTTGACGGCACACAGAAGATTCCCGATACTGGAAATGCCGAGAAGAGGGAGCTGTGTAATCAGGTTTTCCGATACACCCTGTTTCTTCAGGTAATCCCATCCCTGCGGATTATTGAAGAGTCTGATCAGGTTCATGCAGGCATTGTCGTCCACTGCGATAACCATGTCCGTATTTCTGACGTTGTGAATCCAGGGAATGTGCTTGTCGCCGATCCCCTCGATGCGGTGTGCCCCGTACCCGCCGATCAGCAGCGTGGGGCACTGCAATGCCTCTCCGGCCGCGATTTTGCTCTGGGGATGGATTTCTTTCAGGTAATCTCCCGCGCCCAGGGTCCCTGCGGAGCCGGTTTGAGAGATAAACCCGGCGAGCCGGTCCTTTTGAGACATTACTTTCCGGAGGACTTCTTCCATGGCGTGGCCGGTGACGTCATAGTGCCAGAGATGGTTCCCGAATTCTTCAAACTGATTGAATATGAATATGTCATCCCGGGTGTTTCTGATTTCCTTGCATTTATCGAAGATTTCTTTGACATTGCTCTCGCTTCCCGGCGTGGCGATCACTTCACCCGAAACATTGGAAAGCCATTCGAACCGCTCCCTGCTCATCCCTTCGGGAAGAATTGCAATGGACTCGCATCCCAAAAGGGTGGCATCGTACGCCCCTCCCCGGCAGAAATTGCCCGTGGACGGCCAGACCGCCTTTTGCGTGGTCGGATCGAACTGGCCCGTCACCAACCTGGGAACCAGGCAACCGAACGTGGCCCCTACCTTATGGGCGCCCGTTGGGAACCATTTGCCCACAAGCATGATGATCCTGGCGTCAACCCCGGAAAGTTCCGGAGAAATTTCCAAAAAATTGACGCCGTCGAAACCGCCGCCGAACTCAACGGGTTCGTTTTTCCAGGTGATTCGAAAGAGGTTGAAGGAATCGATCGCCCACAGCTCGATGTCTTTCAGTGCTTTTTTGATCTCCGAAGGAATCGTTTCGGGATTTTTCTGCTCGCGAAATAAAGGAATAACAATGTTCTTCTCCCGAGCGCGCTGGATGGTTCGCTCCAATTGCTTTTCATCGATGGTCAGATCAATCATCGCATGTTCCTTTCATAACTATAAGTGGTTTCAAAACCTCCCCTCGGGCTCAATTTCTGTGTTGAACTGAGACGGCCAATCCTCGAAATATTCCCGATATTCCTGCGGTTGACCGCCTCAGTCCGCCTTGACCTTAAACCCGATTGAAGGTTTTGAAACCACTTCTATCCATGGTTTCTTTACGTGTTACGTGTCCAATGAGTCATACCAGCAGCAGCTCACGGGAAGCTTTGGATAAGACCTCATATCCGTCTTCGGTCACCAGGACATCTTCTTCGATGTTGAAATATCCGTAATGGGTGACGACGGTCGGTTCAATGGTGATGGTCATTCCCGGCTTCAGGACGGTGTGGTCATAAATTGCGATATGGGGCATTTCCGTGAAGGCCATCCCGATCCCGTGGCCGATCCTTTGCGCCCTGTTCGAAGTCGCCGATGAACAGTCGCCGTCTCCCCAGAGATCTTTCAATCCGGCCTTTTCGAATTCGATATTGCATAACCTGGACAGCTCGGAGGCTTTGACTCCCGGTCGTATCGCTTCAACAACTTTTTTGGTTATGTTATCGACCCGTTCATATACTTTTTTCTGCCGGTCGGACGGCGCTCCAATAGCGGCCATTCGGGAAAAATCCGAAGCATATCCGTTAAACTTGCATCCGCTGTCTATCCAGAAGAGATTCCCTTTTACCAGGGGGTGATTGCCGGGGATGGTCAGGAATCCACTGGCGTAGTTGTAGGGCCCGGAATTGGTGGCCACCCAGGCCTGGGATCCGCCCGCTTTTGTGATGTGGTCGGATATGATCCCGGCGGCCTCTTTTTCCGTCATGCCTTCCCGGATCATTTTAAAAGATTTTTCAAAGGCCCTGGCAATGATGTCACAAGCTTTTCGTATACACTCGATTTCCAGAGGGGATTTTACGATTCTCAGCGACCACAAAAGATCGGAAGCGTCCATGAAATAAGCGTTCGGCAACCCCTCTTTTATCTCGACAAAGTCATTATAGGACAGGCCCAGCCGCTGTTCCCTTCCCAATTCCGCGCCGATCCTCGCATTGCCGAGGGATTTTTCCCCGAATACGCTTTTTATAAGATCCATCGGCGGGCCCTGCATGGTGGCATAGGTCCGAATATCCGCCACCCACGACTCTTTTTTTTGCGACGCTTCAAAAAAATCGTGGACCATCACAATGGGTTCGTCTTCTCTGGGTATGAGCATGAAGGTGGGTCTGGAAAATGAAAAATCACCATGTCCGCCGCTGAAATAGGTAAAGTTGTCGGCGCCGGTAATCAGCAGGGCATCCAATCCTTTGTCAGCCATTACCTTCCCGGCGCTTTCCCATCTTCTTTCATATTCTATTTTGGGGAAACGCTTATATTCCAAGTTCATATCGAATCGAGACATTTCTTTTGTAAAATGCTTTTGAGGGAACGCTATAAATTGCCCGCATCCGTTTTCGGTAGCAAGGAGGGGTTTACTGTATTCAAACCCAAAGGTTTCCTATAAGCCATCTCAAAATAAAGATTTTGGTCCAAAATCAAGCCGGCATCATAAAACGACCAAACCGATATTTCGTTCGTTGGCAAGGGCCAGGGTTTTGATGGCGATCATGGTATCCTGCACCCCCACCCCGGTCAGATCGCAGACGGTAATCTGCCGGTCATCGCTGCGCCCGCGGGCTTTGCCGTTGATGATCGCTCCCAGTTCGACCACAGCCGAGTCCTCGGTCATCAAGTTCTGCTCAAGGGCGCTGCGCAGTTCTCCCAGTCGAAAACTTTGGGATTTCAGATCGCAGGCCACCAGGTCCGCCCCGGCCAGCACATCGGCTTCGAGCTCCTGCTTTTCTTCCGTGTCGCTTCCCATGGCCGTGATGTGAAGGCCCGGATGCAGCCATTGTGATTTGACAAACCCCCGGCGGGCGGGCGTGGTGGTGACCACGATACTGCTTTCCTTAACAACGGCCTCGACGCTGGGTGATTTAACCACCTCGACCTTCAGCATTTGCCGCATGTCGCGCACATAACGATCCTTGTCACCATCTGAATCCAGGCTGAACATGCGGATGCTCGAAAACGGCCGCACCTGCATCAGGGCTTCCATCTGAAAGCGGGCCTGAACCCCGGAGCCGATTACGCCGACCGTTTCGACCTGTTGCGGCGCCAGGTATTTGGCGGCCACGGCCCCGGCGGCGCCGGTGCGCACCTGGGTCAGATAGCCGTTGTCCAGCAGCACGCCCTGGAGGAATCCGGTTTCGGCGCTGATCACCAGCATCTGGCCGCTTTGGGAAGGCAGGCCCAGGCCGGGGTTTTCGAAAAAGCCGGAAGCCACTTTCACGGCCAGCTGGTTGTATCCTTTGATGTAAGCGCTTTTGATATCCACCTCTCCGGTCTTTTCAGGCACCGGGATCATCATGATCGGGGGAACCAGGGCGTTGCCGTTGTCCAATTCACTAAATGCGGTCTCGATCGCTTCAATGACCGACGAATCCAGAGATACGATGCCCCTGATTTCTTTTTCGTTGAGGATGCGAATCACGGATTGCGTTTCCTTTCCAGTTCTTGTTGAATGACTTGCAGATAGGTGGCCGCGTCGATGCTCCCACCGGTGATCACTGCGACGACGCGCTTGCCCCTCACATCGAGCCGGTTGTTCAGCAGGGCGCCCACGCCCAGGGCCGCGGCGCCCTCGGCAATGATCCGGTGGACATCGAAGAGATAAAACATGCCCGCCCTGATCTCCGCCTCGCTGATCAACAGATGATCGTCCACGTAATTCTCGATCATGGGCAGGGTGTATTGATTGTCGACACCGATGCCGCCCAACAGCGATTCGGCGATGGACGGCTTTTCTTCCACCTGAACGGGTTTGCCGGCCTTGAGACTTTCCAGCATAGCCGGCGACCGTTTAAGTGACAGCCCGATAACCCGGATATCGGGATTGATGGATTTGGCGGCCATGGCGATTCCCGACAGCAGGCCCCCGCCGGAAAGCGGGACCAACAGGACATCGGTATCGGGAAGCTTGTCCAGAATTTCAAGGGCGATGGTTCCCTGGCCGGCAATAATCATGGGATCGTCAAAAGGCACCACCGGGACAAGTCCTTCGGCGGCGGCCAGGTCCCGATAGTTTTCTTCCGCTTCATCCTGGGAGCGGCCTTTCACGGAAACTTCCGCCCCCAGCTTTCTGATGGCCGCCACCCGTGAGGGCGCCACATGTTCCGAGAGGCACACGACCGCCCTGACCCCGAGCTTCCCGGCCACATAGGCAACCGCTTTGCCGTGGTTTCCCGTGGAGAAGGTAATCACACCTTTTTGCCGCTGGGTTTCGCCGAGACTCAAAATCTTGTTCGCGGCCCCCCTGACCTTAAATGCCCCGGTCTCCTGCAGGGATTCCGGCTTCAGATGAATCTGTTGGGCGCCGGTTTTTTCAGCCAAATCCAAAGACGCCGTCAGCGGCGTCCGGCGGATCACCGGCTTTATACGAACATGTGCCTGATAGACATCAAGCAATGTCGGCATTTTTCCCATAAAAAACCCTTTATCACTTACCTTTTGTCACGGTCAGGATGTGCAGCGGGTGCCGTAACCGTATCCTCCCTGTTGAGCACGGAGTTTAAAAACTGTCTGGTGCGCTCCTCTTTGGGCATGGAGAAAATCTCTTGGGGAGTACCTGCTTCGATGATGCGTCCGTGGTCGAACATGCACACCCGGTCTGCAACGTCCTGGGCAAAGCCCATCTCGTGGGTCACCACGAGCATGGTCAGGTCGTGCTCAACTGCCAGCTTGCGCATGACGTCGAGGACGCTGCCCACCATCTCAGGGTCCAGGGCCGACGTCGGTTCATCGAACAATATGATCTTGGGACGCATTGCAAGGGCACGGGCGATGGCCACGCGCTGCTGCTGTCCTCCCGACAACTGTGCCGGATGCATGTCCTTTTGCGCGGTCATCCCGACCATCTCGAGCAGGTCTTCCGCTCGCTGGATCGCCTCCTTGCGCGGGATTTTCAACACGTGGATCGGCGCTTCGGTGATGTTGCGCAGCACCGACATATTCGGAAACAGGTTGAAAAGTTGAAATACCATGCCCACTTTCCGGCGCATCTTACGCAGGTGGGCGGCACTTGCGGGAACTCTTTTTCCGTGCTTGTGCTCGTGCCACAAGAGCTCTTCTTCGATATACACGGTGCCGCCCTGGATGTCCTCAAGGGTCATGAGGATGCGCAGCACTGTCGTCTTGCCCGATCCGGACGGACCCATGAGCACGACTTTTTCTCCCGGATACACCTCAAAATCAAATTCCTTGAGAACAACGGTGTCTCCGAACTTTTTGAGGACTTTCTCGAATCTGGCGATCGGTTTCTGCTTCATTTCAATGGAATCCCTTCTTTAGGCAGACGGCGCTCTATGTAACGCACCAGCACGGAGGATATCACCGTGAGAATCAAAAACAAAGCACCCACTATGCTGAGCGGAATCAGATAACGAAATGTTCGGTCCCCTATAATTTTGGCCACGTTCAGCACCTCCAGCACCGTCACTGCCGACAAAATAGGCGTGTCCTTGATGATCGAGATCAGGTAGTTGCCCATCGCCGGAACAATGCGGGGAATGGCCTGGGGGATGACGATATCTTGATAGATGCGCCGGGTCTGAAGACTCAATGCTTTTGCCGCCTCCCACTGCCCCTGGGGTATCGCCTCCAGGCCGGCGCGATATACTTCGGCGGTATATGCGCTGTACTGAATCCCCAGTGCGATGGTTCCCGTCAGGAAGGCGGAGAATAAAAGGCCATAGTCCGGCAAAACATAATAAACAAAATACACCTGCACCAGAAGCGGCGTATCCCGTATAAACTCGATCAAAACCGCGGTGGGCCATGAAATGATTCGAAACGGCACCGCTCGCAGCAATGCCAGAGGAAGTCCCAGGATCAGTGCCAGGAGGAATCCGAATATCGTGGCCTTGATGGTGACCTCGAGACCGATCAGCAGGATCGGCAGGATCGACCAGGCAAAGGCCCAATTCGAGCTGAGATTCCAGGGAATATCAAACAGCATCACCGAACTCCTTCGCGGCCTGAGGCCGCCGTCAAGATACGTTCCAGCCATTTCATAATCGCCGTCAACATGAGTGCCAGCAGAAAATACAGCAGGAGCGTGATAACATAGATGGGTACGGTCTGCAGTGTATCGTTACGAAGTGTTTGGGCCTGAAAAGTCAGATCGCTCAATGTGATCAGAGATACCAGCGCCGAGTCTTTCATGTTTTGAACGACCAGGTTGCCAAAAGGAGGCATCATCTCAACCACTGCCTGCGGGATGAGCACCTTCCACATGGTTCGACCCGGGGTGAAATTGAGCGCTTTTGCGGCTTCATACTGTCCTGTATCGACCGCCAGGACGGCGCCGCGAACCACCTCGGCGCCATAGGCGCCGATATTCAGAGACAGGGCCCAAATGCCGGCCGATATCGGAGACAGACTCACGCCGAGGAGCGGCAAGGCATAAAACAGCCAGAACAGCTGAACCAGCAACGACGTGCCGCGAAAAATCTCGATGTACACATCCGAGATGATGCGCACCGGCCAATGACGGCTCATCTTGCCGATGCCGAATACAAATGAAAATATTCCGCCCATTACCGTTGAAATCAAAGTAACCCATACCGTTACTTTAAATCCATTGAGAAGGACGAGTATCATTTGTGTATAAGTCATCACCTTCTCCTATCGAGGCAACCGGGCATGCAGACAAACTCACCCGGCACAGGAAAATTCAGGAAACCGTCGCCCTCACATCCATCGTAAGAGCGACGGTGCGTCGCGGGACAGATCATTTATTTTTTCCCGCGCAGAGCTCCTTTTCGGTAAACTTGTGAACCATGTCTACGGAGTGTTGGTCCAGGCCGTAGTGCTTCAGCGTTTTTGTCCAGAACGGCGTTTTCTGGACGGCGGCAAGGTTCTTGTTGAATTCCTTCAACAGCTCGGGGTCATGCTTATTAAACGTGAATCCCCCCCAACTGCGGATGGGTTTCCCATTGATAATCGGATCGCTGAAAGGTTCGGCCTGCTCAACGCGCTTGCTCTTCATGGCCAGGCGCTGCGCGCTCAATCCTGTCGCCGCGTAGGCATCGATTCTCCCGGTCGCCACCGCAGACACCGCGTCGGTATTGGCGGCAAGCATGACCAGTTGGGAGCTCGGTATGTGAATCGCCTGGGCAAAATCAAGCTGGTCGGCGCCCGAGACGATACCCATCTTGAGATTGTGATTCTTGATAAAATCCTGGTAGCTGTGAATATTTTTGGGGTTACCCGTCTTGACCAGAAGGCCCTCACCATAGCTGGTGTTGGGCTCGGAGAAGTTGACCTGCTGGCAGCGCTGGGGGAGAATGTTTTGCTCCGCTGCAACGATATCGACCCGGTTGGCTTTCAGTGCCGGGATCAGGGAACCAAATTCCGTTACGGTCCATTGAATATCATCGATACCCATGCGCTTGAGAACCGCGCGGGCGACGTCCGGCCCGAATCCCTTGGCCTTGCCGCTCGAGGTAACGTACCCGTATGGAATTTCATTGGCGACCGCAATCCGGATGTAGCCGCGCTTTTTGATGTTTTTAAGCGTGTCCGCCGAAGCAGCCAGTGAAAGTCCGAGGGTCAGTATACTCACTATCGCCAGTTGAAAGATAAAATTCATCTTTTTTCTTTTCATTGTTGTCACCTCCACGTTGATGTATGTGTTTTCCTTACCCGACCATCGCCGAGCATAATCCCTAGCCTAAATATTTTTCATGAATCACCCCCATCGTTTTAATATGTTCTCCATGGCAATCGCGATGATGCGCTTTTACCTGGAAGACGTCTTCATCTCTTCCCTGCCTGAAAAACTGCTTCGATTTAACTATCGTTGCAAAAGTCGGAGGGCTTCAGAGCCAAGGCGCCAAGGGTGAAGCCGTAGTAAACCTACTGCGAACCCTTGGCAACGCAGGATCTAAAGTTCTCCGGTTTTCCCGAAGGGTAAAGAACATGGCATCAAATTGGCCCCACCCTTTGAATTCACCATGGATTGGAAATCAAAAATGGGGGCATTTCGATGATTTTTATTTGAAACTCGTATAGATAATCCCCCTTTTGCCATGTTGTTTATGCAACGTTAATGCTCTTTTGTTTTCAGAAATTGCAGGTTGCCTGCCTTTTCGAAAAATGACAAAGCACTTCTGACGTGCATTTCGACACCGACGCCCAGTACGTCTTCATCGATGTTGAAGCGCGGGTGGTGGTGCGGGAAATACGTCTCTTTGGACGGACTCCCCGCGCCCAGAAAATAGAAAGCGGAAGGGGCACGGGCCGCAAACTCGGAAAAATCCTCACCGGCCATGGAGACAAAGGAAATGATCTCCGGCGCCGGATCCAATTCATGGGCCGCTATTGACCTGACGATCTCGATCATTTCTCCATGGTTCACCAGTTTGGGATGGCCGTGCATAAAAGACAATTCATATCCGGCACGGTGGGCCCTGCAGATATTCGATACGACCCGTTCGAACCGCTTCTTTGGGTGACCCTCGTTCTCCTCGTCCCCTTCAAACAGATGCCGTATGGTTCCGGATAAGGTCACCGAATCCGGGATCACATTCGACGTGCTTCCGCCTTCGATCTTTCCGAACATGATGATCGTCGGCTCCCTGAGCACATCCATTTCCCGCGTCTGGATGATTTGAACCCCTTGGATGATGTCGGCGGCGGCAAGGATCGGATCGATGGCGCTTTGCGGCGTTGCGGTGTGTCCGCCGCGGCCCTTGACGACCAATTTGAAATGCTCCATGCCGGCCATCACCGGCCCCTCTTTAACGGCGATTTGTCCGATCCGAAGCGGCGTCCAGACATGCAGGCCGAGGCAGGCATCGACTTTTGGATTTTCCATCAGACCTTCCTGGATCATGGCCAGCGCGCCGACATTTTCTTCGTTGGGCTCAAAGACAAATTTGATGTTGCCTTTCAATCTCGATTTCCAATCGGAAAGGATTTTGGCCGCGACCAGCAGCATGGCGGTATGGGCATCGTGCGCGCAGGCGTGCATAACGCCCGGCTTGAGAGATTTATAAGGGACGTCGTTTTCTTCCTGGATCGGCAGGGCATCCATATCCGCCCGAATCAATAGGGTCGGTCCCACCCGATCTCCCTTGAGAAGACCCATGATCCCTGTCCGGTTCAGACTTTCGACCTCCAGGCCGCATCCCGTCAGGTAAGATGAGACTTTTTCGGATGTTCGGTATTCCTGAAGGCCCAGTTCCGGATAACGATGAAAATCGCGTCTGAGTTCGACGACTTCCTCGATGTGTTCAGCGACCTTTCTGGAAATTTCCATCTTTCGTTTCCTCACACCATCGGTATGAAACCATCCGGGAAGTTCTTCCGCCGGGCAGGTCTCCGAATTCTCTTTATTCCTTTACGAAAAGCTTTCGCGGATAATTGGCGAAGGTTTCATGCCCGTCTTCGGTAACCCGGAATGCCTCACTGATCTCGAATCCCCAGTCATCCATCCACATCCCCAGAATCATGTGGAACGTCATGTCGGCCTGAAGAACTGTTTTGTCTCCGGGTCTTAAACTGGCGGTGTGCTCGCCCCAATCCGGAGGATAATTTAATCCCATCGCATAGCCGATCCTCGATTTCTTCACCAGGCCCGCCTTGGAAATAATATCACGCCAGACCCTTTCGACCTCCTCGCACAACAATCCCGGTTTTATCGCCGCCAAAGTCCCGTTGAGTCCTTCAACGACGACCTTTGCCGTATCCTGAAGCTTTTGCGGCGGGTGAGAACCCAGATACAGGGTCCGTGCCATGGGGCTGTGATAGCGGTTGCGGCATGCTGAAAGTTCCATGTTTACGGCCACCTCATTTTCATAAGGTTCATCCGTCCAGGTCAGATGGGCCGTCGAGGTCTTTTCACCGGAAGGCATTAACGGAACAATGGCCGTATAGTCCCCTCCGAACGATTCGGTTCCTCTGATCTGCGCCCGCATGATTTCGGCCACGGCATCGCATTCCCTTACACCCGGGGCAACGACATCCATGGCGGTCTGCATCACCTTTTCCATGATCTTGCCCGCCTCACGCATGACATTTATTTCATGGGGCGACTTGATCAACCGAATCCAATTCACCAGCAGATTTCCGTCGATAAAAGAGGCATTGTACATTACTTTTTTGAGCGATTCATATCCGCGGGCGCTGAAGTAGTAAGTATCTGTTTCCGTACCGATCACTTTTTTGCCCCATCCGTGCTGTATCATGACGTCGGCTACAAATTCCATGGGGTGCCGGTCTGCAATCTGAACGTAATATTCAGGATAACCGATGATGTTATCTCTTTGCAAAAAGGATGTCAGGCGCGCGCCGGCCGCGTCCATCTCGCGGCCGACCCATACCGGCTCTTCACTGTCAAGGCTGATGATGACGACCTGCGGAACATAGAAAGACCAGCCGTCATATCCCGTCAGGTAATTCATATTGGCAGGATCTGAAACCACCAGCACGTCCATGCCCATTTCAGCCATACGCATTTTTGTTTTGTCTATCCGCTCCAGGTATTCCTCATTTGTGAAAAGAGTCATTGTCATGGCACTCATCCTATTATAAGTATATTAAATCAGGACCGCAAGGCCGCGACACCGCGCGCGATGCGGGCGATTCCTTCTTTGAGCTGATCCATGCCGGCCGCAAAGGAAAGGCGCACATAACCTTCGCCGGCGCTGCCGAAAATACTGCCCGGCACCACGGCCACCTTGTGTTCTTTAACCAGATATTTAGCAAACTCCCAGGAAGAACGTCCGGTCGAGGAGATATTCGGGAATGCATAAAATGTCGATTCCGGCTTGAGGCAGCTGATGCCGTCGATGGCATTCAAACCCTCGTAGACCAGATGCCGGCGTTGATCATAAATGGCGACCATCTCCTGCACGCAGTCCTGGGGAGCGGTAATGGCCGCCAGGGCCGCCCTCTGGGCCACGGCGGTCACCCCGGACACCATGTGCTCCATGAGTTTTTCCATCTCGTCGATAATTGCCTTGGGCGCTGCGGTGTAGCCGACCCGCCAGCCGGTCATGGCATAGGACTTGGAAAGGGTAAACGCGGAGATGGTTCTCCGGGACATACCGTCTAATGCGCCGATGCTGATGTGCCGGTGACCGTCGTAGAGAATGTGTTCATAGGGCTCGTCCGCCAGCACCCAGATATCGTTTTCCATGGCCAGATCGGCAATGGCCCGTAAAATTTCTTCGTCCAAAATCGCTCCGGTGGGATTGGACGGGGTGTTGATAATCATCAGCTTGGTCTTGTTCGTGATCGCGGCTTTAATATCCGCCGGGTCGACCTTGAAGCGGTTGGATTCATGCACGGCCACGGGCACGGGCACCCCGCCGAACAAACGGATCTGCGAGTAGTAGTCGTAGCCCGGGTCAATGACGATCACCTCGTCCCCCGGGTTGAGCATATGCAGGCAGGTATTGAAAATGACCTGCATGGCGCCCACTGCCACGTAAACTTCGGTGTCCGGGTCGGCATCGATGCCGTTTTCAGCCTTGAGCTTGGCCGCAATGGCCCTGCGCAGGTCGGCAAAGCCTTTGGCCGGCGGATAGCGGGTGTAGCCCTCGTCCAAAGCCTGCTTGGCCGCGTCTCGGATGAATTCGGGGGTATCGAAATCAGGCTGGCCGATGCCCAGGTTGACGACACCCGGGATCTCGTCGGCCAGGGCGAACATGATGCGAATGCCCGACCATTCGACTTCATGGGTTCGATGGGCCAGATAGTTGTGCGTTGTCATACACCTGTTCCTTCTTGTTGCTGGTCCGCAATTAAATTCTGCCGCCGATTATACCGCCTTCGGCAGCACCAGATCCGCAGCGCCCTTGGGAGATGTTTTCAATTCCGGTGCATGCTTTTGCATGATCTCCATGACGATCGAGGCGATCTTGACTTTTTCCCGAATGAGATTTTCATGCCAGGCCTCGGCAATCCACGGCTTGTAAATATCGCCCTCGGAGGTGCCCGGCTCGAATTTAAAGTAGCACGGCGCGGCCACACGGGCGATTTCAGGCGCTTCATAGGCTCTGAACATACCGCCGAAGGAGTCGACGATAATCACATAAACATCCAGCGGCAGGTTGGCCGCCTTGCGGATGGCGCCTAAGATCGGCAGGGAGACATCCGAGATGGGATTCATGGAGTTGGCGCCCATGGATTCGATTACCTTGGCGCCGGCTGCGCTGCAGTAGCCGCCGAACACGGAAAATTTAAAGATGGTTTCTTTGGGTATCAGGCCCTGGGCGCGCATTTTGTTCAGAATAAAGAGCACACCTTCGTCGTAGACCAGAAATCCCCGGTGCCCGGCCTCGATGTTGCGCATGATATCGGCAATGTGATAGGAAATGTTGTCCGATCCTCTCAGGCGAAAGCCCTGCATGCCGCCTTCAGGCGTGGAGATTTCCTTGGCCCCCGGGTCCCAGCCTTTGCGGTGCCCCACGGTCGTAATCATTTCGATTTTCTCATCGCGGGCCATGCGGGCCAGGGCCTTGAGTTCCTGGAAGTCGCAATAGGTGGATCCGCCCACCGTGGAGATGCACCGGTGGATGGTCACATTGCGTTTGCGAGCCTCATCGATCATCGCTTCCATGGTCGAGGCGCGTTCTACGCCGGCAATCTCGATACGGAACTTGGCGCCGTCGGGAAACGATTGGGTTGAGGTGGGCAATTCATGGGCATCGCGGCCGGGAATGCCCTCTTTTTCCATGAAATCGCGAATCGTTTTCAACACTTCAGACATGATTTCCTCCGTCCCGGATGCTTTTCTTGGCTCGCATCCATTTTTTTTAAGCCGGCTTGCAGGTGGTTCATCATTTCTCCAGCAGCTTTCTGAGCTTCGGCAATTCGCCCTCTACCATCCTGTAGGCGTGCTCCTCCTGAGGAAACATCCCGTTTCGCGCATCCTGGGCATACTGCTTAAAGGCATTGATGGTTTTTTCTCCCAGATTTTCATATTTTTTGACAAATTTAGGAGTGAAGGCCTGAAAAATTCCCAGCACGTCGCTGCAGATCATGAGTTGGCCGTCGGCTTCCCAGCCGGCGCCGATGCTGTACACCGGAATTTTCAGGGTCTCGCGGATGATGCCGCAGACCTCCGGCGGAACGGCTTCCACCAGCAGGGCAAAGGCCCCTGCATCCTCGATGGCCCGGGCATCCGCAATCAGATCCCTGGCTGTTTCCGCCGTGCGGCCCTGGGCTTTGAATCCGCCCAGTTGGCCCGAACTTTGCGGCGTGAGCCCGATATGTCCCATGCACAGCATCCCGCCTTCGGAAATGGCCTGGATTTGCGGGCACACGCGGGTACCGCCCTCCAGTTTGATGGCGTCCACGCCGGCCTCCTTGTGAAACCGGCCCGCATTGCGCACGGCATCGGGAACGCTGACCTGATAGGACAAAAACGGCATGTCACCGATGACGAACGTATTGGACGCACCGCGCCGCACCCCTTCGCTGTGCCAGATGCACTGGTCCATGGTCACCGGTATCGTACCGCTGTATCCGTAGACGCACATGCCCAATGAATCGCCCACAAGAATCATGTCCATACCGGCCTGTTCGGCAAAGGTGGCGGTCCAGTAGTCATAGGCGGTGATCCAGACCGCTTTTTGATTCTCCTGTTTCATTTTCAGTAGATCGAGACGTGACAGTTTCTTTTTTTGCATGATTCGTTTTCCTCCTTTGAGAAAGATACGGTCGATGGTAAATAAAACAGATGGCGTTATACAACCGGGGCGCCGATCTGCCGAGAAATTTGCCGGCACAGCGACCGCAGCTTTGTTTGAATGGCTTCGATTTTTTCATCCGACATCCGTAAGGCGGGAGCGGACACGCTCATGGCATAGGCCGGCCGGCCCGTGTAATCGAATATGGGTACGCCGACGCAGCGAAGACCAAGGCTCAGCTCTTCATCGTCGACGGCATAACCGCGCTCATGGATCCGCTCGATTTCGGCCCTCAACGTCTGCGGGTCCGTAATGGTCCTGAGTGTCATGGCGACCAACGTTACCGCGCCCAGATAGCCTTCGAATTCTCCCGCAGGCAGAAAGGCCAGCACCGCTTTGCCCAGCCCGGTGCAGTAAGCCGGTGTCACCGCGCCCAGACCCACATCCAGTCTGAGAATTTCAGTGCTGTTGATCTTGTCCACATGCACGATGGCTTTGCCGTCCCAATGCCCCAGATTCACTGTTTCGCCGAAAGCGTCTGCCGCTTCCTGCATATACGGATGGGCGATGTGGCGAATCTCGAAGCCTTCCAATTTTCGCATCCCCAGTTCGAGGACCTTAAATGTCAGGCGATATCGTCCCTCTTTGGTCTTTTCGACATATCCCAGATCCCGAAGGGTCGATAAAAATCGATGACTGGCGGCCCTGCTGGTAGTGAGGCAGGCTGCAACGCGGGCAGCGGACATTTCACCGCTGGCGGCCAGATGCTCTAATATCCGCAAGCCCTTGGCCAGGGACGATACAAAATAATATTTTTCACCTTTAGAAGGCATCGTGTGCCTCAAACCGCATCAATGGTTTCGTCTGCCTGCCGATCCCCTTCCGCATAAGCGTCTCTCTATATGTGACGCAATCTCTCTATATGTAACATCATAAGGATGCGAAAATATCTTGTCAAGGGTTTTTCCAAAGCATTCCGATACAAATAATCAAGGCATGTACTGAAAAGCGTATGGACGTGGAGGTCGATCTTTCGTTCAGCGCAGATCCCTATTTGATTCGCCTTTTAAAACCCTTTTTGCGAAGTCTTGACAAATTAGGGTAAATATGTGCAATAAATTTAAGCATTCAAACTAATTGCTTTAACCTTAAACATAGGAAGAGCA
>CAZQAF010000082.1:0-14811 GCA_964591175.1 uncultured Desulfobacteraceae bacterium
TCCGGGAAGGCGGCCGGACGGTGGGCGCCGGCGTGGTGAGCGAGATTATAGCGTAGAGAGAAATTAGAATAATGATAATGAATACCAAAATCAGAATCAGACTCAAGGCGTACGATCATAAACTGTTGGATCAATCTGTGGGAGATATCGTCGATACGGCCAACAAGACCGGGGCGAAAGTGGTCGGGCCGATACCGCTCCCAACACGAATCAACAAGTATTGTGTTCTACGATCCCCGCATGTGGACAAAAAATCTCGTGAACAATTCGAGATTAGGACCCATAAACGGCTTCTGGATATTTTAGAACCGACCCAGCAAACTGTTGATGCATTGATGAAACTGGATCTTTCTCCCGGTGTTGATGTGGAGATAAAATTGTAGCATTTTCTTTTTAAATGATCGTTTCACAAAAGCGATAAAGGGATGAGATAGAAGTAATGGCTAATGGATTGATAGGTAAAAAATTGGGAATGACCGGCCTGTTCACCCCGGACGGTGAATCGATACCGGTGACAGCCGTACAGGTCGGACCCTGCGTGGTAACCCAAATCAAGACAATCGACACCGATGGGTATAATGCACTTCAGCTCGGGTTCGACGAAAAAAAGAAATCTCGTGTAAACAATCCGTTGAAAGGGCATTTTAAAAAGAGTGGAGAGGCCTGTTTTGCATTTTTGCGCGAGGTTCATGTGAGCGATCCCGGCAAATATGAAATCGGCCAGACCATCAGCCTGGATATTTTCGATATCGGCGAACGTATCGACGTTACTGCAACTACCAAGGGGAAAGGTTTTTCAGGTGTTATTAAGCGGCATGGATTTCATGGCGGCAAGAAAACCCACGGCAGTCACAGTCATAGAATACCCGGATCCATCGGCTGCAGCGCGTGGCCTTCAAAAGTGATCAAGGGCAAAAAATTACCGGGTCAACATGGCAATCAACGGAAAACGACTCGAAATTTGCAAATTATAGACATAAGACCGCAAGAAAATATTGTTTTGATAAAAGGGGCGGTTCCGGGTTCAAAAAACGGTATTGTGGAGATCAAGAAACCCAAAATCAGCAAGAAATTATCCGATCGCTAAAGATCAAGCACGCTTACCTGAGGGAATTTCATAAAATCGTTGCTCGATTTTATTTTAAAAACTTAAAAAACTCTTGAGATATTGATACCATGACTGTCGTAGATATTTTTAATTGTAATGCGGAAAAAGTCTCACAGGTCGAACTCGAAGACGATATTTTCAGCATACCCGTTAAACCAAATGTTTTGCATGAAGTCGTCACCATGCAGCTTGCGAATAGACGGGCAGGTTCTGCATCCGTCAAACACCGCAGCGATATAAGAGGAAGCAGAAAGAAGCTTTTCAGACAGAAAGGCACCGGCCGGGCACGGCGAGGCGACGTTAAATCACCCCTTTTAAGAGGCGGAGGCTCCGTGTTTGGGCCTGATCCCAGATCCTATTCTTACAAGGTTCCCAAGAAGGTAAAAAGATTGGCGCTTAAGATGGCATTGAGCAGCAAGCTAAAAGAAGATAACATTATCGTGCTTGACAAATTTGAACTCGATCAGATCAGGACGAAGGAATTTCTTTCAGTGATGGACGCATTGAGCACAAAAAATGCGTTGATTATTACCGAAAAAGAGAATAAGAACCTTGAGTTATCTTCCCGGAATGTTCCCAATGTAAAAGTATTAAAAGTGGAAGGTATGAATGTCCATGATATTTTAAAATACAAAAGATTGGTATTGCTTGAAGCTTCGATAGAACCCATTAAAGGGAGACTGCTTTGATGATTTCGTATGATCTAATTAAACGGCCTGTCATTACTGAAAAGACAAATATTCAAAAAGAGAGTTACAACCAAATTACTTTCGAAATAGATCGTGATGCGAACAGGGTTGAAATTAAGAAGGCCGTAGAGGATATTTTCAATGTCAGAGTGGCCGTCGTCAGGACCATGCAAGTCAAGGGGAAGACCAAAAAAAGAGGACGCATTGTGGGGAAACGGAGAGATTGGAAAAAAGCGATCGTTAAATTGATGCCAGGCGAACGCATCGATTTTTTTGAAGGCGCATAAAGGGGTAACGAATGGCTGTAAAAAAGGTAAAACCGACATCCGCCGGAAGGCGTGCGCAGTCGTACTCAACATTCGATGAGTTGACAAGCGCCACTCCGGAAAAAAGTCTCCTGAAGGTTATCAAGAAAAATGGGGGCCGTAACACTTATGGCCGAATTACATGCAGACATCGAGGCGGCGGCCAGAAGCGGCATTACAGGGTGATCGATTTTAAAAGAGATAAAATCGGTATCCCCGCCAAAGTGGCTGCAATTGAATACGATCCCAATCGATCTGCACGAATTGCGCTGTTAAATTATAACGATGGTGAAAAACGATACATACTGGCGCCGGTTAATCTTCGCGTCGGCGACACAGTAATTTCAGGACCTGAAGCGGATATCAAACCCGGCAATACATTGCCGCTGAACAATATTCCGCTGGGAACACATATTCATAACATTGAACTGCGTATCGGAAAAGGCGGTCAGATCGTAAGAAGTGCCGGAACATTTGCGCAGCTGATGGCAAAAGAAGATCGGTATGCACTTATCAAGCTGCCATCCGGCGAAGTTCGAATGGTACTGCTCAAATGCATGGCTACGATCGGGCAGATCGGAAACGTGATTCATGAAAACATATCTTTGGGAAAAGCGGGACGTAAACGATGGCTCGGCAGACGTCCTAAGGTCAGGGGTGTTGCGATGAACCCGGTCGACCATCCAATGGGCGGCGGCGAGGGGAGGTCTTCCGGCGGCCGGCATCCGTGCAGCCCTTGGGGGATGCCGACAAAAGGTTTCAAAACACGAAAGAAAAGAAAAAGTAATCGCTATATTGTTAAAAAGCGTTCTAAAAAATAGCAGGAGAGGTTATGCCACGATCGTTGAAAAAAGGTCCGTTCATCGACCAGAAACTGTTAAGAAAAGTGCTGATATCCCAGGAGACCCGAAGCAACCGTGTGATCAAGACATGGTCCAGAAGATCGACAATTATTCCTGAAATGGTCGGTATTACGCTGGCGGTTCATAATGGAAGAAAGTTTATTCCGGTATTTATAACAGAAGATATGGTGGGGCATAAACTCGGAGAATTTTCACCGACGCGGACCTATTACGGTCATGCATCCGACAGAAAATCAAGGGTAAAACGATAATAACCGTCAAAAAGGGAAATATTTGTGATGGAAGTTAGAGCCGCAGCAAAATATGTGCGTATTTCTCCTCAGAAAGTTCGCAAATTGATTGATGCCGTCAAAGGAAAGCCGGTGGAAGACGGCCTCAATCTACTCAAGTTCATGCCCCAAAAAGCAGCATCGATTGTTGAAAAAACAATCCGAAGTGCGGTGGCAAATGCCGATCAGGTTCCGGATATGGATGTCGATTCGCTGTTTATTCAAAATATTACGGCGGATCAGGGGCCTACCTTGAAACGTTTCAGAGCGAGGGCACGCGGCAGGGGTACACGAATTCTAAAACGAACTTCTCATATAACGGTCATTTTGTCTGAAGGATAGATTTTAAAGGGAGGTAACAGCTTGGGGCAGAAAGTAAATCCTATTGGTTTGAGATTGGGTATCGTTAAGACCTGGGAATCTCGATGGTACGCCGGAAAGAATTATGCCGATTATATTTTGGAAGATTATAATATCAGAAAATTTCTTAAAAAGAGATTATCCCATGCAGGTATTTCCAGAATCGAAATCGAAAGATCGTCCAAGCGTGCCAGGCTTCGCATTTTTACATCAAGACCCGGGATCGTCATCGGGAAAAAAGGTGCTGAAATCGCTTTGCTCAAGAAGGAGCTTGAAAAAATCGTTTTCCATGAAATTATTATCGATATTCAAGAGGTCAGAAAGCCTGAGCTGGATGCCCAACTTGTTGCCGAAAATGTCGCACTTCAGATCGAACGGAGAGTTGCATTCCGGCGTGCTATGAAACGCGGCATTTCATCTGCGATGCGTTTCGGCGCCGAAGGCATAAAAATTATTTGTTCGGGCCGGCTGGGCGGGGCTGAAATGGCAAGGACCGAACAATACAGGGAAGGTCGAATACCGCTGCATACTTTAAGAGCGGATATTGACTATGGTTTTATAGAAGCTCGTACAACTTACGGCATCATCGGTGTAAAAGTCTTTATATTTAAAGGTGAGATACTAAAAAAAGATAATGTTGTGGTTGGCGCTTAGGTTTAAAGTCACCTGCTGAAGACTTTTTATGCGCCCTTCATTTTTAGGTTTTTCCCAATACCACAATGCCGTAATGGAGATTATGCAAGATGCTGAGTCCAAAGAAGGTCAAATATCGAAAGCAACAAAAGGGAAGGATGAGGGGAATCGCATATAGAGGATCTCATCTCGATCATGGTGAGTTTGGATTGCAGGCGGTCGGGTGCGGGACAATCAGTGCAAAGCAAATCGAGGCGGCCCGTATTGCAATGACACGGCACGTCAAAAGGGGCGGAAAGATCTGGATTAAAGTATTCCCGGATAAACCCTTTACGAAAAAACCCGCTGAAGTCAGAATGGGAAAAGGCAAAGGATCCCCTGAAGGGTGGGTGGCCGTCATACGTCCTGGAAGAGTCCTCTATGAAATGGAAGGGGTTCCCAAGAATATTGCTAAAGAAGCGCTGCGTCTTGCTTCACATAAGCTTTCCGTTAAGACAAGATTCATTGAGAGGAGTGATTCGAAATGAAAGCAAGCGAGATCAGAGATATGAGCATGGAGGAAATGCTTAGAAAGCTGGGTGATCTAAAAGAGGAATTCTTTAACCTGCGTTTTCAGCATGAAACCGGCCAACTCGAAAACCCTCAAAAAATGAAGCAGACAAAACGTGACATCGCCAAAGTTAAAACCATAATAAAAGAATCTCAATTAAATAAGACGGCGGAATAAAAATAATATTGCGATGGAAAAAAAAATAATAAAAAGACAGATGGTCGGAACGGTTGTCAGTGATAAAATGGACAAAACGGTAGTGGTGCTGGTCGAGCGTCTGGTTCAGCATAAACTTTATAAGAAGTATATCAGAAGGCGTGCCAAGTTTGCCGCGCATGATGAAAACAATGCGTCTTGTGTCGGAGATAAAGTGCTGATTATCCAGTCAAGGCCGCTGAGCAAAACAAAAAGGTGGCGCGTCACCCAAATCATTGAAAAAGCCCTTTAACGTTAAGGTCCGGGTTTTTCAAAGATTTAAAACAAACCATCGATAAAAACCTAAAAAACATCAAGAATTCGGGCTCTTGAGGATTCATCGTCATATAAGGAATTTGAAAAGATGATTCAGGCGGAAACGAAATTGACCGTTGCAGACAATTCTGGCGCCAAGATCTTATACTGTATAAAAGTTCTCGGCGGTTCGCGCAGAAGGTATGCCAGTGTCGGGGATATCATTGTTGTATCTGTCAAAGAAGCGATACCGAACACCAAGGTCAAAAAAGGGGATGTGCTGAAGGCTGTCGTGGTTCGAACCAAAAAAGAAATCCGGAGACCGGATGGTTCATATATACGATTTGACGATAATTCGGCTGTTTTAATCACTCAAAACAGGGAACCTATCGGCACGCGTATATTTGGGCCGGTCGCAAGGGAACTCAGAGCCAAAAAATTTATGAAAATTATATCACTGGCCCCGGAGGTATTGTAATTGGGGGTCCTGTGGAGATTAAATTCATGATTAAAAATAAGTGCCATTTAAAAAAGGACGATAAAGTCAAGATTGTTGCCGGAAAAGATAAAGGAAAGATCGGCAAAATTCTTAGTATAAAAAGAAAGAACGACCGGGTTGTTGTTGAAAATATCAATATGATGAAGAAACATGCCCGGCCCAGTGCAAAGCATAGACAAGGCGGAATCATTGAAAGTGAAGCGCCGATCCATTGGTCAAACCTCATGTTGATGTGCAGTAAGTGCGTTAAGCCCGTTCGGATAAAGATGAATCGTTTAGAGGATGGGAAAAAGATACGTGTTTGCCGGAAATGTGATGAGATTATAGATACGTAGGATCGTATGCCGGAGGAATTGAATGTCGGAATTAAAATTGTTCTATCATAAAGAAGTCGCACCCAAGCTTCAAGATAAATTTCAATACAAGAGCATCATGCAAGTGCCGAAACTCGAAAAGATTATTTTGAACATGGGACTCGGCGAAGCGATTCATAATATCAAACTTTTGGATTCCGCTTCAGAAGAACTTAAGATTATCGCCGGTCAGCAACCGGTCGTTACCCGCGCCAAAAAGTCCATTGCCGCGTTTAAGCTGAGGGAGGGAATGCCCATCGGCTGCCGGGTGACGCTCCGTCATATACGCATGTATGATTTTTATTATAAGCTGGTGAATATAGCGCTTCCGCGTGTCCGTGATTTTAGAGGTCTTTCGGGAAAAGCATTTGATGGACACGGGAATTATACGCTGGGAATTAAAGAGCATATTATTTTCCCTGAAATTGATTATGATAAAATCGACAGAATTAAAGGTTTGAATATTTCCATCGTCACGACTGCAAAGACGGATGAAGAAGGGATAGAACTTCTGAGACTACTGGGCATGCCGTTCAGGAATTAAAGAGGGAGGAAAATTTGGCAAAAACATCTCTTAGAATAAAAGCAAGCAAATCGCCCAAGTTCAAAGTGAGAAAATACAATCGCTGCCCTATTTGCGGCAGACCCAGAGGATTTTTAAGAAAGTTCGGAATTTGTCGTATTTGTTTCCGGAATCTGGCCTCAGAAGGCAGGCTTCCCGGTGTGGTAAAATCAAGCTGGTAGTCAGGTGAATTATCGAGCTTGGTATAACGCATGTTATATCTATTTTTAAATTTATTGGTAAAGCCTTAACAATCGAAAGATTAACGGAGAGATCAATGGCGATGAGTGATCCAATAGCGGACATGTTGACGAGAATAAGAAACGCCGGAAAGGCAAAATATACCAGTGTCGATATCCCGGGAGCAAAGCTGAAAATGGAATTGGCTCGGGTATTAAAAGACGAGGGTTTTATAAAAAATTACAAATTCATCAAAGATAAAAAGCAAGGTATTTTGCGAGTGTATCTTAAATATGATGAAGAAGAAAGGCACGCAATTTACGGCCTCGAGCGTGTCAGTAAACCGAGCAGGCGCGTTTATGCCAAGAGCAAAGACGTACAGAAGGTTTTGAACGGTATGGGAATTTCAATCCTGTCAACCTCGAAAGGGATCATGACGGATAAAAAGGCCAGGTCCGGAAATGTGGGCGGAGAAATTCTCTGTAATATATGGTAAATTGAACAAACTCAATAATGTGTATTTTTGAATCAAGTAACTATTTATCCCGTATTCATCGGGGAAATTAAGGAAACGATCAATGTCAAGAGTCGGAAAAAAGCCGATAACAATACCTGACAAGACCAAAATCACCTATAAGGACAGACTAATTACGGTTCAGGGTGAAAAAGGTGTTCTTTCAAGACAGGTCCACTCTGCGGTTGATTTAAAGATTGAAGATGGGACGATCAACGTGAATGTTGTCAAGGATGACAGGAACAGTCGGGCTTTGCGCGGACTGACACGCAGTCTTGTCGCGAATATGGTTACAGGTGTCAGTAAGGGGTTTGAAAGGGTTCTTGAAATAAACGGCATCGGGTATCGCGCTATGATCAGCGACAACACGATCGAATTTAATATCGGCTATTCAAGTCCTGTTAAATTTGATCTTCCCAAGGGAATCTCAGCATCCATTGACAAAAGGAACATTATAACATTAAGCGGCATCGATAAAGAGTTGCTCGGCCACACCGCTGCAGCGATTCGAAGATTGAGACCCCCGGAAAGTTATAAAGGGAAGGGAATAAAGTATGCCGAGGAACGTATTCATCGCAAAGCCGGCAAAGCCGGAGCCAAAGCAGCATAAGGTTATATGATATGGGGTCATTGAATTTAAAAACTAAGGCGCGTTTGAAAAGAAAAAAGAGGATACGAAAGCATTTGGCCGGAACACAACAACGGCCGAGACTGAGTGTTTTCCGAAGCTCAAAACATATCTATGCCCAAGTCATCGATGATACGCATGGACAGACATTGGTCGCAGCATCGAGCTTGGACAAAATTGTAAAAGAGCATCCAAAGTTTGAAAATAAAGTTGCCGTTGCAGACTTTGTCGGTAAACTTCTGGGCGAGAGGGCCGTTAAGAAGGGTATCAACAAGGTCGTTTTCGACCGAAACGGGTTTTTGTATCATGGTCGGGTGAAAGCCGTATCCAATGGTGCACGCGAAGCAGGACTGGATTTCTAACCATTCACGCGATGAACATTTCAACAAGTTTTCAAAACTTACACAAAGTTTGACGACATCCGACTTTAATCGTTCATTGTAAAGGAGGCGATTTCTTGTACAAACAGGATCAAGGCGAAAATCAGTTAATTGATAAGGTTGTTCACATTAACCGGGTTGCCAAGGTTGTCAAAGGGGGGCGGAGATTCAGCTTCAGTGCGATCGTTGTGGTAGGTGACGGCCAGGGGAGTGTGGGTTACGGACTTGGAAAAGCCGGCGAAGTTCCTGAGGCAATCCGTAAAGGCATAGAGAAAGCGAAAAAGGATATGGTCAACGTCCCCTTGGTCGACGAGACCATACCTTATGCTGTGATCGGGAAGTTCGGAGCAGGCCGTGTTCTCCTCAAACCGGCTTCCAAAGGCACCGGTCTTATCGCTGGCGGAGCTGTGCGCGCCGTACTGGAAGCAGCAGGCGTCCAGAATATTCTGACAAAATGCATGGGTTCACATAATCCTCACAATGTCGTTAAGGCCACGATAGAAGGCCTAACCAGACTGCAGAGTCGTGAGCAGGTCGCCGCCAGGCGGGATATAGAAGTGGAAGCGCTCTAAAATGGTAAGGAATGATCAATGAGTAAAATGTTGAAGGTAACTTTGGTGAAGAGCATGATTGGAAGGCCCGAAAAACACCGTAAAGTATTACGAGGAATGGGGCTGACCAAACTCAACAGAACGGTTGAACTCAAGGATATGCCCTCAATTCGAGGAATGGTTAATACGGTGTCGCACCTGGTGAAAGTCGAGGAAAAATAGATGAAGCTGAACGAATTGTTACCACCGAAAGGATCTCGTAGCGCCCGAAAACGCGTGGGTCGGGGAGTCGGGTCCGGAAATGGTAAAACAGCCGGAAGAGGCAATAAAGGTCATAACAGCCGCAGCGGCGGTGGTGTGAGACCCGGTTATGAGGGCGGTCAAATGCCGCTTCACCGGCGTTTGCCCAAACGCGGTTTTACCAATATCTTTAAAAAGAAAATCGCCGTGATTAACGTTCGCGACTTGGCTCGGTTTGAAAGCGGAAGTACTGTTGATGAGACTGCACTTGTTCGGGTCGGTCTTGTTAAAGGGCGAAGAGACGGCATTAAAATTCTAGGAAAAGGCGAGATAACAATTCCGCTTACAGTCAAGGTGAACGGTGCCAGCAAAAACGCCAGAGAAAAGATCCTTGCCGCCGGCGGAAATATAGAGGTTAGATAATATGATCGGCGACGGGTTCGGAAATATATTCAAAATACCGGAACTGAAAAAACGGATCTTATTTACATTGGCGTTGCTTGTTGTCTATCGTGTTGGGGTCCATGTTCCGACTCCGGGGATAGATACTGTAGCCCTTGCTTCTTTTTTTAATCAAGCAAAAGGGACCTTACTCGGTCTTTTCGATATGTTTTCCGGCGGCGCTTTGCAGCGGCTTTCTGTTTTTGCTCTTGGAATCATGCCTTATATCAGTGCGGCGATTATACTTGAGCTGTTGACGGTAACGATACCACATCTGGAACGTTTGTCCAAAGAGGGTGAACAGGGACGAAAAAAAATCACCCAGTACACCCGTTATGGGACGATACTGTTGAGTGTCATCCAGGGATTTGGTATCAGCGTCGGCCTTGAAAAAATGAGTTCACCCGGAGGGGCGCCCGTTGTTATTTTCCCGGGATGGGGATTTAGACTCATGACGGTGATCACCTTGACGGCGGGGACGGCATTCATTATGTGGCTGGGTGAACAGATTACCGAGCGGGGGATCGGCAACGGTATTTCGCTTATCATATTTGCCGGTATTATCGCCCGAATGCCGAATGCAATCGGAAATACTTTTCGACTTCTTTCAACCGGTGAGATGGGGACATTCGCCATACTTATTTTGACCGTTCTGATGGTGGCTGTTGTCGCATTCATTGTGTATATGGAACAGGGCCAGCGGCGAATAACAGTCCAATATGCCAAAAGAGTCGTCGGCCGAAAGATGTATGGCGGCCAGAGCACACATCTGCCTTTAAAGGTTAATACATCCGGCGTGATCCCCCCGATTTTCGCTTCATCGATCATCATGTTTCCGGCAACCATGGCCAGTTTTTTCGCCGTTCCATGGATGCAGTCCGTGGCAGCGGCCATGAGACCCGGTAATATTGCATATGAAGTGTTGTATGTAGGGTTTATTTTCTTTTTCTGCTATTTTTATACTGCAATTACCTTTAATCCCAGCGATGTTGCAGATAATATGAAGAAACAGGGCGGATATATTCCAGGTATTCGTCCGGGCAAGCGAACGGCGGATTATATCGACAGGGTTTTGACCCGTATTACCTTGGGTGGCGCAATATATGTTTCAGCAGTATGCGTATTGCCGTCTGTTTTAATGACCAAGTTTAATGTTCCTTTTTATTTTGGCGGTACAGCACTTTTGATCGTTGTCGGGGTTGCCATCGATACCGTTCAGCAAATAGAGTCTCACATGCTGACCCGGCATTACGAAGGATTTTTGAAAAAAGGCAGTGCCCGGTCGAAAGGAAGATTCTAATATTTTTTGGCGAACAGGCTTTGGGGGGAAATATGTCGAAAGAAGAGGCGATTAAAGTTGAAGGCACGGTGCTCGAAACATTGCCCAATGCAATGTTCAAAGTAGAACTCGAGAACAAGCACCAGGTACTCGCACATATTTCCGGAAAAATGCGCATGCATTTTATTAAAATATTGCCCGGAGATAAAGTTACGGTTGAACTTTCTCCATATGATCTATCTCGTGGAAGAATAACATACCGGTCAAAATGAAAATATGAGAAAGGTGATCGGCCATGGGTAATAGGTTGTATAGGTCGCGGATTAATCATTCTGTTCCCCATTATAATGATGAAGGAGTATTGTAAATGAAAGTCAGGTCATCGGTTAAAAAGATATGCGCCAAGTGCAAAATCGTTCGCAGAAAAGGCGTCGTTAGAGTTATTTGTGAGAACAAGAGACATAAACAGAGGCAAGGATAAAAAGGAGGATATACTTTGGCAAGAATTGCAGGGGTGGATCTGCCGAGACGAAAACGGATTGAAGTTGGACTGACATACATCTATGGTATCGGTCCAAGTATATCAAAGCGCATACTTCAAAAGCTTAATATCAATCCTGATACCAAGACCGATGATTTGTCGGAGACCGAAGTCAACAGTATCCGCAAATTTATTGACGGGGAATATAAAGTTGAAGGAGAGCTTCGCACTCAGGTTTCCATGAATATCAAAAGATTGATGGATCTAGGCTCATATCGAGGACTTCGACATAGAAAATCGCTGCCTGTGCGCGGGCAGAGAACAAGTACCAATGCACGAACACGAAAAGGGCCCAGAAGATCGGCAATCAAAAAGAAGGGCGGCGCCAAGAAAAAATAAAACGATAATTAAATTTCGTTATTGAGCTGGATAAAGCTAATGATGAATAGCGAATGGGTTGACAGGAGCTTAATAGATGGCCAAAAAAATTCGAACCAAAAAAAAGGAAAAGAAGAATATCCCCAGTGGAGTTGTCCATATTCAGTCGACTTTTAACAATACGATCGTTACCATTACAGATCCCGGGGGGAATGTGGTTGCCTGGTCGAGCTCAGGGGTTCAAGGCTTTAAAGGGTCACGAAAGAGTACACCGTTCGCCGCTCAGATTGCCGCGGAGGATGCCGCCAAGAAGGCAATGGAGCACGGAATGAAAAATGTCGAGGTATATGTGAAAGGCCCGGGTTCCGGACGAGAATCCGCTCTTCGATCTCTACAGGCGGCCGGGTTCAACGTTTTAATGATTAAAGATGTGACGCCGATACCCCACAATGGTTGTCGACCTCCTAAACGAAGAAGAGTTTAATGTTTTGAATATATTGATAAAAAAATCACAAACAAACAACTAAGGAGGAGTACTTGGCTCGATATACTGGTTCAGTCTGCCGGCTGTGCCGGCGGGAAAATTTAAAATTGTTTCTTAAAGGAGACCGCTGTTATTCCGATAAATGTGCTTTTGATCGTCGTGGCTATCCGCCGGGCGAACATGGACAGAGACGTGGCCGAAAAATCTCTGATTACGGAATTCAGCTCCGAGAGAAACAGAAGGTAAAACGAATTTATGGTCTTTCAGAAAAACAGTTTCATCTGTTTTTTAAAAGGGCGGATAAACAGAAAGGAATCACCGGAACAAATCTTCTGGTATTTTTAGAACGCAGACTTGATAATGTTATATATCGACTGGGTTTTGTTAATTCCCGTGCTCAGGGCCGCCACTTCGTAAGACATAATCATTTTCTTATCAATAGCAACAAAATTAACATTCCGTCATATCTCATCAAAATAGGGGATGTAGTGGAAATTCGTGAGAAAAGCCGCAAGATTCGTCCTATCGAAGATGCCCTCGATGCTGTTGTACGAAGAGGCGTTCCTCAGTGGCTTGACCTGGAAAAAGACAACATGAAGGGAATTGTAAAAAACTTTCCTTCTCGGGAAGATATAACAACACCTATTCAGGAACAATTTATAGTTGAACTTTATTCCAAGTAGCTCAAGATAATGTATGTTACATTTAGAATACGGTGGTGAAGCGATTTTATATGGCATTTATATATCCTTCCGATAATCCTCTGAAAAAACTGGAGAAATGATTATGGCATCAAATGAACTTATGTACATGAACTGGCGAGATATGATACGGCCGGAAAAGGTCCAGGTAACCAGTAAACCTACCTATGGCAAGTTCGTTTGTGAACCTCTTGAAAGAGGATTCGGTATAACAATCGGGAATTCGTTGAGAAGGATTATTCTTTCTTCTCTTTACGGAGCCGCAATAACATCCGTAAAATTCGAAGGCGTTATGCACGAATTCAGTGTTATTTCTGGAATATATGAAGATGTTTCCGAGATTATTCTTAATTTAAAAGAGGTTCGCTTTAAACTTTCCGATCCTGAGCCCAAAACAGTGAGAATTGAAGTGGAAGGGAAAAGAGAAGTCACTGCAGCTGATATTATCAGCGAGGACGGAAAATGCGAGGTGTTAAATCCTGAAAAACACATTGCAACAATTTCTGATGAAACTAAATTGAATATAACCATGACGGTTAAAATCGGAAAAGGATATTCATTGTCCGAATCGAACAAAGATGAAGATGCTCCTTTGGGCACCATACCCGTCGATTCCGTTTTTTCGCCGATTAAGCGGGTATCATATGTCGTCAGTAATGCACGTGTCGGCCAGAGAACTGATTATGACAAACTTACCCTTGAAGTCTGGACGGACGGAAGTATTTCGCCCGAAGATGCGGTGGCCTATGCAGCCAAGATATTGAAGGAACAGATGACAATATTTATAGACTTTGATGAAGATCTTGAGCCGGAACCGCCCAAAAAAGTTACAGAAAAGGAAAAACCCAAATTTAATGAAAATCTTTATAGAAGTGTTGAAGAACTTGAGCTTTCAGTTCGCAGCGCCAACTGTCTGAAAAACGCAAACATCGTAAAAATTTATCAATTGGTCAACAAAACAGAGGCAGAGATGCTCAAAACCAAGAACTTTGGAAGAAAATCATTAAATGAGATTAAGGAAGTGTTGAGTGAAATGGACCTTTCTCTTGGAATGAAACTGGAAGGATTTGAGCCGCCTGGGGAAGATACAGAGGAAGGAGAGTAATTAGTCCGATGCGACATCGAAAAGCGAGCTTAAAATTAAACAGGACGAGCAGTCATAGAGAGGCCATGTTCCGAAATATGGTAACTTCTCTTTTTAAACACGACCGTATCAAAACTACCGATGTGAAAGCAAAGGAGTTAAGACGCTGGGCTGATAATCTGATTACATTGGCGAAGCGCAATGACGTTCATGCCAGGCGGCAGGCGCTTTCAATCCTCAGAGAAAAAGAAGTTGTTCATAAGCTTTTCGCTGAAGCGAATGAAAAATATGGCGCCAGGTCGGGTGGTTACACTCGAATTGTTAAAATGGGGAGACGACCCGGTGACGCTTCACCGATTTCGATGGTCGAATTGATATTCTCGGAAGACGATAAAAAGAAGAAAACAAAAAAGAAAAAAGTTGCGAAGGCTCCGGCAGAGAAAAGAAAGGTTGTAAAGAAAAAGGATGTGAAAGAAGAGAGTCAGGCGGAAGAAATAGAAGCCAAAGCATCGGACATTGAAGAAACAAAATCGGATGAAGATGATAAAACGGGAGAAGAAATAAATAAGGATGATAAAAAAATAGAACAAGTTGCGCCTGATGACAAGGCGGTGTCTTTGGAACCCGATGCAGGTTCTGAAGATACGGATAAAGATGAAAATGATCAAACTTTGGAACCAGTTGAATCGGAAGAATCCGGGACTGAGGACAAACAGCCTGAAGACGACCAGGAAAAACCTGAAACCAAAGAATAATCCGAACTATTTAACTGAAAAAACTTTTTTTAAAAGCCTTGTCCGAAAAGACAGGGCTTTTTTTTGAGATAATA
>CAZQAF010000083.1:0-14643 GCA_964591175.1 uncultured Desulfobacteraceae bacterium
CTTATGAAGAGTCGACAGGGTCAATAACGACGTGACAGAGATAAACGAAAAATCGGAAAAATCAGATTCAAGCCCACATCGCGTTGCTTCAAAACACCGGTCCGAGGATACCGTCTCCGAAGCCGCGACGTTATTCGTGGTCAGCGCGGTTCAATTCCTGACCCCCTTCATGCTGTCTGCCGTGGGAGTGGCCCTGCCTGCCATCGGCAGGGAATTTGCTGCCAGCGCGGTTCAGCTCGGACTTGTAGAAACCGTTTATATCTTCGCCTTTTCTCTTTTTTTGATTCCGGCGGGACGGCTGGGTGATATCTACGGCAGAAAAAGGATCTTTACCATCGGCATTGTTGCGTTTACCGCGGGAACCGTTTTGATATCACTCGCCTTTTCCATCGAAAGTTTTATCGTATTCCGGTTTTTTCAAGGGTGTGGCGGGGCCATGATTTCCGGGACCAGCGTGGCCATCCTTTCTTCGGTTTTTCCTGCGGCCAGACGCGGGCGGGCCATGGGGGTCATCGTGGGGTGCATTTACCTGGGGCTGTCTCTGGGGCCGGTGCTTTCCGGATTTATGGTCACCCACCTGGGATGGCGCTGGATCTTTTATCTGGGGGTTCTGGTCGAGCTTTTATGCCTGCTGCTCACGGTTTTGAAACTGAAGGGCGAATGGGCCGACGCCCGGGGTGAGCGTTTTGATTTTGCAGGAACCGTTGTTTTCATTGTCTCTTTATTCTGTTTGATCTACGGCACCCTCAACCAGAAAGAGGGGGGTATTTATTCAGTGCTCATTGCATCAGGAGCCCTGGGACTACTGATGTTTCTTGCCTTTGAGTACCGGAGCTCATCTCCGATTCTGGATGTGGGCTTGCTTATCCATAACCGGGTTTTCGCCTTCAGCAACCTGGCCACCTTGATCAATTACGCGGCGTCTTACGGCATCGCTTTTTTCTTCAGTTTGTATTTGCAGGTGGTCAGGGGGTATTCTCCCGAGGGCGCCGGGTTGATCCTGATTATCCAGCCCGTGGTTCAGACGGTGCTTTCCCCCCTGTTCGGACGGCTGGCGGACCGGGTTTCGCCGGCGGGCCTGGCCACTTCCGGCATGGCTGTTTGCGCCCTGGGACTGGGCCTGGCTTCGCAATTTCATGCCGGAACACCCATACGGGCGATTATGGGGATGCTGGCCTTGATGGGCGTCGGATTCAGTATTTTTTCATCACCCAATACCACCGCGGTGATTGGCAGTGTTGAGCCCAAGAGCTATGGCATCGCATCCAGTTTTCTGGCCACCATGCGGACCATGGGGATGCTGTGCAGCATGACCATCATCACCATGGTGTTCAATCAGATCATGGGAAACCAACCGGTGAGTGCACAATCACAGCTTTCTTTTCTTGCCAGTATGCATCTTTGTTTTATGATCTTCTGCTTGCTCTGCGTGGCCGGCGTATTTTGTTCCATTGTGCGCGTGAAGCGTACGGCCTGAAAAGAAAGACGTGTAAAATACAGCAAGTATTTCGATCGGCGGAGGATCGCGCCTCTTTTTCGATGCCTCAAATGCCTTTCCGGCATGCGTGCAAATTTTGATTGAAAATGGTGTGCTGTTATGTGTTATATGTCAAAGTCAAGGAGGGCGCCATGAAAAAACATTGGATAAAAAGGGTTCGTTATTTGCCCAGAGTCGCGTGTCTGGTCGGGGCGATCAGCCTGGCATTCGGGTTCGCCGGCTGCGGTAAAATCGGTGAAAAGGCAACGATTATACAGGAGCCGCTTCCATATAAGATGGATGCGCTAAAACCGTACATTTCCGAGCAGACCATGCGCTATCACTACGGCAAACACTATGCCGGATATGTGGACACGGCCAACCGGCTCCTCAAAAACGGAGGTTTTGAAGGCAAAACCGCTGAAGAGATAATCGTGCTCACATCCGGAAAAAAAGAGTACACGGCGATCTTTAACAATGTCGCCCAGGCCTGGAATCATGCTTTTTTCTGGAAATGCCTGAAACCGGGTGGTGGAACGATCAATGCCGGGGTGGCTGATCGGATCATAAAATCCTTTGGGAGCTTCGACAAATTTAAACAAAATTTTTTGGCGGCAGCCAAAGGCCGGTTTGGAAGTGGTTGGATCTGGCTGGTCCTTGACGGTGATAAATTAAAGATTGTTACGACCGGCAATGCAGATACCCCCATCGCCCACGGGTTGAAGCCGCTCTTTACGGTGGATGTCTGGGAACATGCCTACTACCTGGACTATCGGAATCGCAGGGCAGACTATGTTCAACAGGTCCTCAATCACCTCGTTAACTGGGATTTTATTGCTTCCCGACTGAAATCGAGACAGGCGTGATTGATTTCCGGCAATACGACCTCAATTAAGGTACGACATTGGATCCCTAAAATCATCATATGATTTCACTGAATTCCGTCATCAAAAAATTCGATACCGTTGCGGCGGTCGACAACATAACGGTTCACGTTGAAAAGGGTGAACATTTCGCGCTGCTCGGTCCCAACGGCGCCGGCAAAACGACGATCGTTCGCATGCTCCTCGGTTTTGCCAAACCGACGTCAGGCAGCATCTTCATCGACGCCATACCCGTTTCCAACCCCGAAGCCCGCAACGGAGTCGGATATCTGGCCGAGCATCACATGATCCCCTCTTACCTTTCAGGACTGGATTATCTGCGCCGGCATGCGTCTTTGATCGGATTTTCCGGAAAAGATGTGCCATTGGAAGTGGACCGGCTTTTGGAGGTCGTTTCCATGAAAGGCAGGGAAAAGGAAAAATCCGCCGCTTATTCAAAAGGCATGAAACAACGCATCGGCCTCGCGGCAGCCCTTCTCGGAAAACCCAAATTATTGATACTCGACGAGCCAACGGCAGGCCTCGATCCCATCGGTATCCGGGATGTCAGAAATATTCTCGAGAACCTTCGTGCCGACCATGTTACCGTGTGTTTGAATTCCCATCTCCTTTCGGAAGTGGAAAAGACATGCCGGACCGTGGCAATAATGAACAACGGAAAAATCCTCGTCAAAGATTCCATTCAATCCATAATAAAAAACGGCGAGACCCTGGAAGATGTTTTTATAAAATACATATCAAAATGAATCTTTTTTTAAAAATTACCGGCTACACCATTCGCGACCAGATGCGGCATAAAAGCTTTTATGTTCTTCTAGGGTGTTGTCTTCTGTTCGTTCTGATGGTTCGCGGATGTTACAGCGGCCAGTATGTCGTCAACGGGAAACTGTTGGACAGCGTAGCAATGGCGTGGTATGTTTCGAACATCGTTTTCCAGGTTATAGCGGCCGGTATGTTCCTGATGGTCATTCTGCTGTCCATGAAAATCTTCAGCAGAGACCATGACGACGGAAGCCTGGTATTGTTTCTTTCCCGGCCGGTTTTCAGACAGCAATACATTCTCGGCAGGATTGCAGGCACCTGGTTTTTGTGCCTGGTTTTCATGTTCATTCTTCACGCTGCGGTTTTTTTGACGGTGTGGACAAAAACCGGCGCCATCATTTTCGGGTATTTAGCTGCTTCGCTGGTCTGTTCCATCAATCTTCTTTTTATTGCGGTTTTGGTATGCTTTTTATCTCTTCATCTGCCGGATTTCATTAGCGCGGTTTTTACCGTGGGACTTTTATTCGTCGGTTATATTTCAGACGGTGGTTACCAGATCTTAAACAGCCAAATTTTAAAGGCCGCGATTCCTTCGGCGGTACCTTCGACCCCTGCCTTATGGAGAATTTTATTCCCAAAGGTTTACATGGTGCAGGCCTACGCCGGTTCGATCATTGAGCAAAGCAGTTTTCACAACATGGGACCCATCAACCCGATTGTAAATGTTTTTATTTACATCGTTTTGATAGCCGCGTTACTGCTGTCAGGTTTCAACAAAAAAGAAATTTGACGGTCTCGTAAATAGTCGAAAAAAGCGATATTTCTTCGAGAGTTAACATATATCATCTTAATGGAAAAGGAGATATGATGAAAATTACCAAAGAAATCATGTTTGGCATTGTCTTGGGGATGGCCATTTTCGGTTCCGTATTTTTTTTAATGGGTGCCATTGACAAAAACACCGCGAATATCGATGCAAATCTCGGGTCCCAGTATCCCATGCTTAATGTCGCCTGCAGTGCGGACGGCAGCCAGGTATACGTGGGTGATTATGACCGTGTTTATCACTCCGGGAATTTTGGAAAAGACTGGGATATTGTTTTGTCGGCTGAAAGGAAAAGCAAATTTTAAATTTGGCCGGTAAATTTGCTCTGATCTTTTCTTTGTCAGCCCTTTTTGCCGTCATCGGCTGTTCGGACAATGCCTCTCATAAAGAACCCGCTAAGACTCCCGAGCGCCGAATGATGCATGATGGGACCACCCTGCGGCTGGTTATTCGCTGGCCCGGAGATGATTTTGCCTCGAGACAGGATATCGAAACAAGAGATAAGATCCAGATCCTTATATCCGAAAGAAAGGTGGGAAAAATAATCAGTGCCGGAACCGGTATGGGCTGGATGGATATCGTCGTCAAGGTTAGGGACAAACAGGCCGCCCGGTCGTCGATTTCCCGGATAATGCACGCGGCGGCGCCAACACGAAAATTCGCCATAGAGTAAAGACGCTTAGTTTGTAATAAAAGCAATTTATTTCATGTCATTATGACATGGTTTCAGCTATAAAAATAGGTGATGCTATGCTTAAAGCAAAAGATATCATGTCAACCGAGCTGATCACGGTTTCGCCCGAGACAGAAATTATCCAGGCAACAAGGCTTCTTCTGGAAAACAACATCAACGGCGTTCCCGTGATGAATGATACGGGAAAACTGGTGGGAATCCTTTGCCAGAGTGACCTGGTCGTACAGCAGAAAAAATTTCCCGTACCTTCTTTTTTCACGTTGCTGGATGGATTAATTCCGCTGACATCCATGAAACAGTTGAAAAAGGAGGTTCAGAAAATCGCAGCCATCACCGTGGCCCAGGCCATGACGCCGAATCCGATTTTCGTAAGCCCCGATACGGGCATCGAAGAGATAGCGGCCCTCATGGTGGACAATAATTTTCATACCATTCCTGTGGTGGGCCAGGGCAGGCTTGTGGGCGTCGTGGGAAAAGAAGATATCCTGAGGACCCTCATACCAACATCACAAGCCTAACAATCGGTATTGGTCCCTCGGCATACCACTGGCTTTCTATGCTGATACGTCAATTTTGTGTGTGTTCAATTTTTAAAGCAGGAGGGGAAAATGGGTAAGGCAAGAGACACCAAGAAGGATCTTAAAAAGAAGCCCGCGAAAACCATCAAGGAAAAACGCAAAGAGAAGCAGGAAAAGAAAAAACATCCCTAACCGGATTTATTCGCCTTCGCCAGAATACCCTGCAAGCTTGTCGGAGCGAAGCGGAGATCCCGCTTCGCGGGTGGTAGTTGACTAAAGGCGCGAACTTTTTGGTTGACGGTGCTTCCGGTATGGCCGGGCGATTAAACGTGTCCGATTTACATTGTTCTTCTGTTTGTGACCGGTCCCCGGATTGCAGCATGAGGCAGTCAACAATTGAAAAGCGTCATTATCACATTTATCATCGCCTTTCTTGTTTTTGAGTTCATCGAGCATGTCGTGTTTCCGCTCATCTGGTTTATTAAAGACAGAAACAAGACGTCTGATTTCAATGTGGCCGGTATGGTTGGAAAAGTGGTCGAAATTAAACAATGGCATAACTCCGAAGGCCGGGTTTTGTTCAACGGAGAACTGTGGCGCGCTGTTGGTGATGTTCCTTTGCAGGCAGGCGATAAAGGGGTGATCGTAGATGTTACCGGCCTTACGTTGAAAGTAAAACCCAAGGCGCCGTCTTCGGTACTATAGAAGCAGGCGTGTGAGAAAAGGATATCGTATGGCAGACAAAAACATCGAAGATCGTGCGGCCGGTGCTATTATGGGTGCCTTCATCGGCGATGCCCTGGCCCTCGGCCCCCACTGGTACTATAATCTCGCCGAACTTCGCCGGGACTATGGCGACTGGATCGACGACTATGCCGATCCTAAACCCGGCCGGTATCACGACGGACTCAAGGCCGGCCAACTTTCCCAGGCAGGTTTTATTCTTCGCCTCATGGTACGCTCGCTCGTTGACTGCGGCGGGTACGACGCGGCTGACTTTTGTCGCCGAATGGATGAAGATCTGTTTCCGCTTCTTGACGGAACACCGGTGACCGGACCGGGTGAATACACCAGCCAATCGATCCGGGAAGCATGGAGACGGCGCGTACAACAGAAGCTGCCCTGGGGGCAAACCGGCGGGCATGCAGACACGACCGAGGCCATCGAACGCACCCTCGCCATAGCCGTTCGATACGCCGTTCATCCGGCCCGGTTGGCCGCCGCCGTCGCGGAAAACACCACCCTCACTCAGTCAGATGATACCATCGTCTCGATTACCGTCGCTTATGGCGCGGTGCTGGGGCTTTTGGTTCAAGGGCATAGGCTCGACACCCAATTGTCCGGCAAACTCATGGGGTTGGTCAAAAACGGAGAATTGCCCTTTCATACCGTGACCGGCGACAATTTTCATCCGCCGCGTCCGGGCGATCCCGATCCGCCGCGCGCCGGCCGTTTTGCATCGCCGGACGCCCTGTTGACGCCCTCTTATATGGCTGAAGCTGCAAAAGATCCGGATATCCGAATAGAACCCCCGTGGAAGGTATCCATTGTTTACGGCATGCCTTGCGCCATCTATCATATGGTTCCCGCCGCTTATTATCTCGCTGCCAGGTTCCGCAGCGATTTCGAATCGGCGGTGCTCCATGCCGTCAACGGCGGCGGTCAGAATCAGGCGCGCGCCATCCTTACCGGTGCCCTCGCAGGCGCCCAAAACGGGCTTTCGGAAATCCCGCAACGCTTTCTCGACGGTCTTGAAAATGCCGCAGAACTGCGAAAACTGGCTATGGATCTCGCTTCAAAAGTCGGGCGCCCATAAAGCAAAACTTGCGGACATCCAGACGGAGATACAAAACAGGAAAGCATATCCTCTGAAAATGTATTGACGTGAAATGGACGAAAAAATCGGAGGCGGCTGAATGGACGAAAAAGACACGTTGGCAGAGATTGAAAACGCCCTCAAACTTTGATAATAAAATAACGGGAGGTCCGTGATGCAAATGAAAATCGAATTTACGCCTATGGGAATCATCCATTCCCCGTTTACGGAACCGGAAGGTATGCCGATCCAGCCGGCAGGGGCCGCCGGCATAAAAGGTACCGTCGAGGTGTTCAAGAATTTTCAACCGGGGCTCGATGATCTTGACGGATTCTCACACATCATCCTTTTGTATCACTTCCACCGCAGCCGGGGATTTGATCTTCGCGTGGTGCCTTTTCTGGATTCATCCCCCCGGGGACTCTTTGCCACGCGCGCGCCCAAACGTCCGAACCCCATCGGGCTTTCCATTGTTCAACTGGACAAAATTGAAGACGGTGTGCTGTACATCCGGAACATCGACATTTTAGACGGCACCCCGCTTCTGGATATCAAACCGTATGTTCCAGAATTCGATGCCCAAGGGAAGGTGCGAACCGGCTGGCTCGAGAAGGCAAGGCAAACCGTCTCAAGCCGGAAATCCGATGACCGATTCAACAAACAATCGAATATAAATGGTGATATAAGCCATATCTAAGCTGACTTTTTACCACAGGAGGTAGAAATATGAGAAGGTCTCCTAAAAATTTATTTGTTTTTCCTGTACTTGCACTTTTATTTTTTTTGCTGTCGTGCGCGACCGGTTACAATAAATTTGCCAATAGGTATTATCATGAAGGTCTGGCTTTTTATGAAAAGATGGATTACGGTCGATCCATCGACAGCTTCAAAAAGGTATTGGAACTTGCCCCTCACGGGAAAGACAATGATTTGGTTTATTATAATTTAGGGATGGCATACTTTAAACAACGCCAGTACAACCCATCCATATATAATTTTACAAAAGCATTGGAATTAATCCCAAAGAAAGGTGATAAAAAAAGATTCAGGGTCTTAATGTGGCGGGGAAATGCCTTTGGGCAAAAAAAAGAGTTCGATCGTGCCATAAGAGACTACACGGACGCCTTACCACTCGATCCGAAAAACGAAAATATCAAGTATATCTATCACCACAGGGCATGGGCCTGGGTTGATGAAAAAAATTATGGCCAGGCCATCGAGGATTTCAACAGCGCGATATCCATCGATCCAAAATTTGATGCCGCGTATTACGGAAGAGCATATGTATGGTATAAAAAAGCCGATCTGCAGCGTGCAATTATAGATGCAAAAGAAGCGCTAAGATTAAATCCGGCGAATAAACGGTATGATGATTTGTTTTATAAAATCGATTCTGCAATGAACCGGCAATGATGCGCCGTGCTGACCTGCTGAAACGGGATCGCCGGAGGCGGATAAATCCTCCGGAGGCGGATAAAATTTGGGCATGAATCCGGATGCCGGGAATAAATGACAAATTCCGATTGGTTCAAACAGGCGATCGTTTATCAAATTATGATCGACAGGTTCGCCGGCTTCGGACACCGGGACCGGAACACACCCGGGTTTCTGGGTGGAAACCTTAACGGCATCACCGGCAAGCTCGGTTACTTGAAAGACCTGGGAATTAACACCCTTTGGCTGTCTCCTTTCTACGAAACCAGCGCCTACCATGGCTATCATGTCACGGATTTTATGAAGATCGATCCCAACTTCGGCAGGCGTAAGGATTTGGAAGTACTCATTAAAAAAGCCCGAGATAACGGCTTGCGGATCATTGCCGATTTTGTGCCGAATCACTGCTCCAGGCATCATCCGTTTTTCCTCGAAGCGCAAAAAGATAAAGGCAGCAACTTTTTTAAATGGTTTACATTCATTCATTGGCCGCACGATTACTTGTGTTTTTTAGACGTCGAGGACCTGCCGAAACTCAATCTTGATAATCCTGAAACAAGGGAACACATCGTCGATGCCGCAAAATACTGGCTTTCCATGGGCATCGACGGCTTCAGGCTCGACCATGTGATGGGCCCGAAACACGCTTTCTGGAAATATTTCGGGAAAAAAATAAAAACCGCATTTCCCCAGGCCGTTCTCATCGGTGAAGCATGGCTTGAAGGAATACAGTTTAAGCATTTGAAAACCATACAAATAAAAAATAAATATATCCGGTGGCTTTTCAGGCTGTCCCAGAACAGCGTTCAGAAAGAATATTACGGCGAACTGGACGGTGTTTTGGATTTCAAGTTCCGGGAACTGGTGACATTGCACATTGCCCGCAGCCGGATACCTGGGCAGGAAAGGGCCCTGGGATCTGCTTTGAAGCGCCATTTTAACGCATTTCCCGGAGATTATTTTCTGCCAACCTTTCTGGACAATCACGACATGAACCGTTTTTTATTTGAATGCCATAACGATATCGAAAAACTCAAAGCTGCGGCCTCAGTTCAATTTCAAATCGATCAACCCGTAATCATCTACTATGGAACCGAGACCGGGATGACCCATCAAAACCCTGTGGCGGTCAACCGGCCCGACTCGGATCTGGCAGCCCGCCAACCCATGAACTGGCAAAGCCCCAACCTTGAAATTTTTAATTTTTATAAGGAATTGATAAAGACCAGGGTCCAGCAGCAGCGTGTTCTTTCTTCCCATGATACTGAAGGACAGCGACACCCGCAATGCCATGTTGTTCGGAACCACCGTGGTCGGGAATGAAACGGGCTGTGAGACCTTGTCCAGGCGGCTGTTGGCGCTGATGGCCAAGTCGTGAAATCTTACTTGACAAAATATCTGTAATGCTTATTTATTTATTCAAAACAAACGTTTAAACGTGGTGTTCAATTTGGCCTGAATCTATCTTTAAAAGAAAGGAGCTTGCAGCGATGACTGAAAAAAAACATGTTACTGTTCCAAAGGATACGCATGCATATATTTGTGCGATTTGCGGTGCTGTGGCACTGGATGCCCATAATATTTGCGAAGTCAGCGGCAGGGGCACAAAGGCGGACTGGTGCGGCATCAAAGGAGCGAAGCCGCCGAAATACTGCCGTAACAGAGTGAACAACGAAAGATGGCAGTGCCGGCATTGCGGGATGACATCTGTAAATCCCGAGCTGCTTTGCGACCCCAAGGAGTTGAATATTCCTGAATGACACTAAAAGGTCAATAGTGACCTTTTAGGGGAGTGTTCAGTGTTCGGAGTTCAGCGTTCAGCGTTTGATAAAACAATAAATTAACATCATACCATCTAAGATGCTGAACACTGAACACTGAACACGAATCGATTTTTTTTATGCCTTAACCGGCATTTCAACGGAGTCCCCGAACCCTCTATGCATCAGCGCCTTGAACCCTTCACATCTTATATTTTCGGTGTTATCATTTACCAAGAGAATCGAAAACTATGGCCATTCTTGAAGCAAGAGCACTGACCAAGATCTACTCGGTGGATCATCAAAATATCGTCGTACTCAATGACATTTCGCTTTCGGTTGAGCCGGGCGAATTTTTAGTCGTCACCGGCAGCAGCGGCAGTGGAAAAACCACGTTGCTGACACTGCTTTCCGGCCTGGATAAACCCACTTCGGGCCGGGTATTTCTCGATCAGCAGGACATTACCGGCGCATCTGAAGATGATCTGGCACCGCTTCGCAACCGGATAATCGGATTTGTTTTTCAAGCGTTTCATCTCATACCTTCCATGTCGGCCCTGGAAAACATCATGTTCCCCGCGGAATTACAGGGCCTTGGCGATGCAGAAACTAAGGCCCGGCAGTTGTTGGAACGGGTGGGGCTTTCGGATCGCGCGGATAATTTGCCCGGCCGCTTGTCCGGCGGCGAAAAACAACGGGTATCCTTGTGCCGCGCCATGATCAACGATCCGAAACTGATTTTTGCCGATGAACCCACCGGTAATCTTGACTCAAAAAACGGCCGGATCGTGTTTTCGCAGCTGGTTGAAATGAAAAATGAACATGGGGCCACGCTGATCGTGGTGACCCATAATACGGAAATCGCATCCGCGGCAGATCGGGTGCTGGTGTTGAAGGATGGGAAGTTGATCTGATAGTTAGTGTATGAATGGAAAATTATAAGCAGACTAAATCCGAATATCGAAATCCGAAACAAACTCGAATGTCGAATGACAAAATCTCCAAAACTGGCACATTGCACATCCAATGTTTTTGTCATTGTTTCGCATTTCGTGCTTCGGATTTCGAATTTTTGCCCAAAAAACAGCATCTTTGATCGATTCTCTCATTACACTGAAAAAGCAGGAATTATCCAATCATGATTCGTGGTAAATTCACCCTGCATGAAATCGCGCGTTCATATAGGCAGGCGGGTGTGTTTTGTCTGTGTGTCGCGCTGTCGCTGGCCAGTCTGACGGTGTTTTCCGGTTTTTCAAAAAGTGTTTCCCGGATCCTTTCGATGAACGCAAAAAAATTGCAGGCCGCCGATATCATTGTCCATTCCCACGAAAAACTCTCGACCGGGCTTGAAAACGCCATATCCGCGCTGGTCCGGCAAAAAAAGATCGAGCGCTGCCGCTACTGGGAATTTTACAGCATGGTCCGAACAATGGATGATCGGGCCTCGGCCCTGTGTCTTTTAAAAGTCGTTGAAAAAGGATACCCGTTTTACGGAAAAATCGTTTTGAAATCGGGCCGACCTTTCAGCGATGTCTTGACCAAGGGGCAGATCATTGTCGAACAATCCCTGCTGGACCGCCTGGGCGTCGGCATCGGTGATTCGCTGAAGATCGGGTATACAACCCTGACCATCCGGGATGTCGTCGTATCTGAACCGGACCGGCCGGCAAATGCTTTTTCTTTTGGTCCGCGTGTTTTTGTTTCCAGCCGGGATTTGGATGCCTTGAACCTTATCCGAACCGGCAGCCGCATCACATATGTATCTTTGATAAAGGTGGATGACGCCCGGCAAATCAATGCCATCGCCGGCCGTCTCAAACAGGCTGCAAATCCGGACCAGGAACGCGTCGATACCTACTGGACCGCACGGACCCGGGTCAAACGGTTTCTGGATAATTTCGTCTTTTTTTTAAAACTGGTGGGTATTTTAATTCTGATTATCGCCGGCATCGGAATCCAGAACACGCTGACGGCAATATTCGATGAAAAACAGCGAACCATCGCCATCATGAAAACCATCGGCGCAACCCACCGCCAAATCACCCGCCATTTCATGCCGGTGGTTATTCTGCCGGCGCTGGTGGGAACGATCCTGGGCCTGTCAGCCGGGATCATTTTTCAACAGGGTCTGGCGCGGCTGCTTTCCGCCTTTTTCCCTCCGGACATGCCCTTTGCCGTGGCCTGGAACGGCATATTCGAGAGCATGGCGCTCGGCATTGCGGTGGTCGCCCTGTTTACCTTTGTTCCTCTTTTTCGGTTAAGAGAGATACGGCCGGTCGTGATTTTTCGTAAAGAGGCGCTCGGGCCGCAGAAACGCTGGCCCATGGTCGTGCCGGCAATCGGGTTCGTGATCTTTTTCTTCGGTCTGGTTTTCAGACACATGGCGGATTTTCGCTTTGGATTTTATTTTGTGGCGGGGTTGGGCACGCTGATTCTCGTCACCTGGCTTTTTACCCGAATTTTGCTGTGGATCCTAAAACGCCTGCGCATTCGCCGAATGGTCGTCCGCCAGGCGATCAAGGGCCTGTTTCGGAAGGGCGGCGCCACCCGGTCCGTTATTGTCACGCTGACCGCTTCTTTGAGCGTGATTTTGGCCATATTCCTGCTCGAACGTAATCTCGATTCAACCTACGTCAAATCGTTTCCAGCCGACGCGCCCAATCTTTTCATCATTGACATCCAGCCGGGCCAGAAGGCGGCATTTGCACAATTTATCGCAAAGCCGCTGACCTTTTATCCCATTGTGCGGGCGCGGGTCACCGCCATCAACGGAAAACCCATCGACCGCCGGGCAGAGCGGGCAAGACACCGTGATAATCTCGCCAGGACCTTTAACCTGACCTACCGGAACCGTCTGTTAAAGGATGAAAAAATTATCCAAGGCCGCCGGCTTTTCCGCGACGACTGGGCCGGCCCCCAGGTCTCGGTGCTGGACACGGTGGTGGATATGCATAAAATGGGAATCGGCGACTTTATCCAATTCGACATCCAGGGCGTGCCGCTGAAAGCCAGGATCTCGAGCATCCGGACCCGGACAACGGAGACACTGGGCCCATATTTTTATTTCGTGTTTCAAGAGAAGACATTAAAATCAGCACCCCAGACGATATTTACCGCCCTGCGGGTAGAAAAACAAAAGATCGGTCTGATGCAACGCCGCATCGTGAAAAGGTTTCCCAATGTCAGCATCATCGATTTGTCGGAGACCCTGAAGGTCTTTGCGCGTATGACGACACAGTTGTCAAAGATCATCCAGGGGTTTGGCATCCTGAGCATAGCGGGCGGAATTCTTATCCTGATCAGCGGGGTATTTGCGACCCGTGCCGAAAGAATCACCGAATCGGTCTACTATAAAATTCTGGGGGCCGGAAAGGGATTTATCAGAAAAGTGTTTTCAATCGAAATGTTTATCCTGGGCCTTATCAGTGGAATACTGGCCCTGGTCATGTCCCAAATCGGGGTATTTTTAATCTGCCGTTTTTCCCTCGATATCGCCTATCATCCGTTTTTATTGTCCTGCAGTTTAATCACCGGGGCCGCCCTTTTGCTGATCCTCGGCGTCGGCATCGTGTCCACCGGACCGATATTAGAAAAAAAACCGGTCATTTATCTCAGGGAGCAGCCCGATGAATAGACAGAATCAAAACCATCCGGATCAACGGACGGATATACGGTTACGCAAAGCCTTGCAGGCGATATTTCTCATTGCCATGTTGCTTTTGTATCTCATCGGGTGCAGCAATGAATCTGCGTCAAATGACACGGCGTCGAAAACCACGGTGTCAAAAGAAACGACCCGCAAAACCATTGTTGCCGTAGGCGATAGCTTAACCGCCGGTCTGGGTGTGGATGAAAGCATGGCCTATCCCGCACTGTTGCAAAGAAAACTGGCCGGCGACGGATATCATTTCAATGTTGTCAATGCCGGTGTCAGCGGTGAGACCAGCAGCGGGACACTGTCTCGTATCAAATGGGTCATTTCGTCCTTGAAGCCGGATATCATCATTCTTGAAACCGGCGCCAATGACGGCTTGAGGGGGATCGATACGGCGGTCCTGAGAAAGAACCTGGATCGTATCGTCTCGATCATCAAAGCACACCACATCAAAGTGCTCCTTTGCGGTATGAAAATGCTCCCCAATCTGGGCCCGGAATATGTCAAGGCGTTCGCACGCATTTATCCGGAAGTCGCCCGGAAATACGCGATCCCGCTGATGCCTTTTTTTCTTGAAGACGTTGCCGGTGACCCGCGTTTCAATCAACCGGATGGCTTGCATCCCACCGCAAAAGGATACCGCCGCATTGTCGATCATATCTATCCGTATGTTCTCGATGTGATCAAGGGATTGGGCAGAGGGCAAGGGGCATAGAGCATAGGGCAAAGGGTAAAAGGCAGAAAACAGGAAATAGGAAAGAGGAGGGACGACGGATAACCGATGGAAGAGGGACGAAGGAAGAAGGTTAGAAGGTGA
>CAZQAF010000084.1:0-14064 GCA_964591175.1 uncultured Desulfobacteraceae bacterium
TCCGGGAAGGCGGCCGGACGGTGGGCGCCGGCGTGGTGAGCGAGATTATAGCGTAACATCTAATATAGAGACCTTTGAAAGAGGATTAAAATTTGAGCCTGACGCAGAAATTGGGCAAAAAGGGGCGTTTTTCAAAGGTCTCGAGGAGTTAGCTGGTGAGAATAATTATAACCCTTGCATGTAATGAATGCAAAAGAAGAAACTATACGACAACGAAAAATAAACGGACAACGCCGGACAAGCTGGAGTTCAGCAAGTATTGCAGGTTCTGTAGAAGACATACGGTGCATAAAGAAACCAAATGAACGAATCCATTTGTGACTTGAATTCCGAGAGATATGGTTCGTTTGATTCTGACATGATCGGATGCCTGAAAAGTTGAATTATGCAGGCCAGTAGCTCTAACGGTAGAGCGTCGGACTCCAAATCCGGGTGTTGGGGGTTCGAATCCCTCCTGGCCTGCCAAAAAATATAGCTGAAAATATTTTATAATGGCTCGTTTACAGAGAAAAAAGAAACCAAGCGTAAAGAAAAAGAAAAAACAGGATGCCCAGGAGAATTCATCGGGCCTGTCGACAAATGTTGCTGCTGAGAAAAAAACCGACTTGTCGCCGAATTCCGTCAAAACAAGTAAAATAAAATCTTACCCATCCAGGCCGTCGTTTCTGACGAGAACCAAAGCAGAGCCCGGAAAGGTTAAGGGATACATTGATAAGGGACTTCAGTTTCTTAGAGAAGTCAAGATTGAACTAAAAAAGGTGGTGTGGCCGACGCGAAAGCAGACGATCGGCTCTACGATTGTCGTTCTTATTTTGACGATGATCGTCGCTCTTTTTCTCGGAATGGTCGACATGGGATTGTCGAACCTCATACGAGTGGTTTTTAAATAATGCAAGGAGAAGCTGAAGTGTCGCTTAAATGGTATATCGTCCATGTTTATTCCGGGTTCGAAAGTAAGGTCAAGACAGCCCTGGAAGAGCGAATAGCGTCTTCTTCTCATTCCGAAAAGTTTGGCGAAGTGGTCGTTCCCACAGAAGAAATCGTTGAGCTTGTAAAAGGCAAGCGAAAAACGTCTTCTCGCAAATTCTACCCGGGGTACATACTGGTCAGGATGAAACTCGATGATGAAACGTGGCACATCGTAACGAATACCGCCAAAGTGACCGGATTCCTTGGCGGTCGAGAGAAACCGACACCCATAACCGATGAAGAGGCGCAGAAAATCTTAAACCGAATGGAAGCGGGGAAACTAAAACCGCAACCTAAATATTTCTTTGAGACCGGGGATGAAATCCGCGTGATAGACGGGCCGTTTAAAAACTTTAACGGGGTTGTTGATGAAGTGAATCCCGACAAGGGGAAAATACGAGTTCTGGTAAGTATTTTCGGCCGTTCAACACCGGTGGAGCTGGAATTCGTTCAGGTAACTAAGTTATGACCCTAATCAGAAGTCATCTCAAAAAAGTCTTTTTGTCCGATATCTGCGTTGAGCCATCGTCTCAAGTCCTCGACATACTTGAGTATGTCTGCGGGTTGAACCTCGGCCTCGCCTTGATCTCGAACAAAAATCCTAATTTTGAGATGCCTTCTAGAAAAAGATCGGAGTGACAAAAAAATGGCAAAAAAGGTTATGGCACAGATAAAACTGCAGGTCGCGGCCGGACAGGCGAATCCGTCACCGCCGATCGGCCCTGCGCTGGGGCAGCACGGTGTAAATATAATGGATTTTTGTAAGGCGTTTAACGCCAGGACCGCCAACGATGAAGGCATCATTACGCCCGTCGTGATTACCGTCTATCAGGACAGGTCATTTTCCTTTATCACCAAGACACCGCCTGCATCTGTGCTTTTAAAGAACGCAGCAAAAATTGCTAAAGGCGCCGGCGATCCAAAACGCGAAAGAATCGGTAAGGTTACGCGGCAGCAGCTCGAAGAAATTGCCAAACAGAAAATGGTTGATTTGAACGCAAATGATTTGGATGCGGCATGCAGTATTATTGCCGGTACAGCCAGAAGCATGGGGATTGAAGTCGTTTAAAAAGGAGTGGATATAAGATCATGCCGAAGCGGGGTAAAAAATATTTAGAATCACGTAAAAAGGTTGATGCAAAGGCAAAACTCAGTTTCAGCGAAGCCGTAGATATAGCCATCAATTCATCGTATGCAAAATTTGATGAAACCGTTGATGTAGCGGTTCGGCTGGGTGTTGATCCCAGGCATGCCGATCAGATGGTTCGCGGCACTGTAATTTTGCCCAATGGCCTTGGTAAAGAGGTGAAAGTTCTCGTATTTGCTAAAGGAGAAAAAGAGCAAGAAGCCATAGATGCGGGGGCGGATTTTGTCGGGAACGACGATTTAATAGAAAAAATAAAAGAAGGATGGTTCGGCTTCGATAAAGCTGTTGCGACACCTGACATGATGGGGGCTGTCGGAAAAATAGGAAAGCTTCTCGGTCCCAGGGGGCTCATGCCCAATGCAAAAGTCGGAACAGTAACATTTGATTTGGCCAGGGTGGTCAAAGAGATCAAAGCCGGTAAAATTGATTTTAAGGTTGAAAAAGCTGGCATTGTACACGTTCCAATGGGCAAAGTCTCTTTTGGGGTAGAAAAGATTGTTCAGAATGCATCTGCCTTTTTAGAAACGATACTTCGACTCAAACCGGCTTCCAGCAAGGGAACCTACCTGAAAGGTATTGCCATCTCAACGACCATGGGACCCGGCGTCAAGATTGATGCGACCAGTGTTAAGGATTTAATCAAATAGATTTCCCGGCACTGGATGCAGATATTTTGCCGCTGCCATCCCTAAAGTAATTCAATATTTCTGTCAAAGACCGTAGGTTCACTTGTTTGTGTTTAATCGGCAATGCCGGCCTACCGAGACATCGTATGATGATTAGTTGTTCCTCCGGTTTTTACAGATCAAGGAAGGAGGTGTTTTAGCTTTTGCGGATAGATAAAAAGAAAGAAATTGTAAAAGACCTGCATGAAAAGTTTGCAAGATCGAAAGTCGTTATCATCACCGATTATAAGGGACTTGATGTGTCAACGATAAATGACTTGCGAAGGCGACTAAGGGCACACGAAATTGAATATAAAGTAGTGAAAAATTCGTTGCTTGTCCGAGCGGCCGAAGAGACCGATGTTGCGTTGATTAAAGATCGGTTTAAAGGTCCGAGCGCAGTGGCTTTAAGCTATGATGATCCGATTGCGCCGGCAAAGGTGTTGACAAAATTTTTAGACGAATACAGTCAACTCGAGATAAAAAGCGGTGTGATGGACGGAAAAGTTCTCGATTTAGACGCCATCAAAAAGATGTCGACCCTTCCTTCTCGAGAAGAGCTTCTGGGTCAATTCCTCTCGGCAGCCAATGGTGTCGCTACGGGTTTTGTAAGGGTCCTGAACGCCATACCGGTACAATTGCTCAATGTGCTTCAGGCAATAAAGGAACAAAAAGAAGCCGCTTGATGAGAACGGGTTCGAAATAGTCCCAACGTTAAAAGCAGACTGGAGGAAAAATCAAATGGCAGATATTACCAAAGAAGATGTTATTGAATTTATAGCAAATATGTCGGTGCTCGAATTGTCCGAGCTCGTTAAAGAAATGGAAGAAAAATTCGGGGTTTCTGCAGCCGCGCCTATGGCTGTCGCCGTAGGCGGTCCTGCCGAAGGCGGCGGCGCTGCAGAAGAAGAAAAAACCGAATTTGATGTTATTCTGACGACTTTCGGCGACAAGAAGATTCAGGTTATCAAGGAAGTCAGGGCGATAACCGGGCTGGGACTGAAAGAAGCGAAAACTTTGGTCGATGAGGTCCCCAAACCTGTCAAAGAAGGTGTTACAAAAGAAGATGCTGAAAAAATCAAAAGCCAGCTTGAAGAAGCCGGCGCTCAGGTTGAGATAAAGTAGTACCCCGGTTCAGCGGTTCAGCGTTCAAGGTTCATGGTTCGGTAATGTCAACATGCCGCAAGCATCGACAACCTTGAACGCGGAACGGCGAACCCGGAATATATGGGGCGAGACCTTTGCAAAATGCTGATTTTTGTTCAAGTTCAAGGAAGGCGAAAATTTTAACCGCAGGAATACAGCTAGTATTTTGAGGATTAAGATTTGAGCCTGACGCAGAAATTGGGCAAAAAGCGGCGTTTGCAAAGGTCTCGGAGCAAAGGTGACCGGTAAGGCATATTGAATAATGCCTCCGGTTAAAAAGCCTATTCCCCATAATCTATACCCCATAACCCAATCAACATATTGGAGATGCAATGTCGGAAAGGCTTTTGGCAAACAGACGCATAAGAAAAAGTTTTGGAAAAATATCCAAAATTATTGATATCCCCAATCTTATTGCGGTGCAGCAGGAATCCTACAGTCGATTTTTGCAACAAGATGTACCTCCGGAAAAAAGAAGAGAGATCGGTTTGCAAGCGGTGTTCAAATCGGTGTTTCCCATAAAAGATTTCACGGGGACCGCCTCTCTTGAATTTGTAGCGTATCGGTTTGGAGAAGTCAAACACAGTGTTCAGGAGTGCATGCACCGGGGAATGACTTACGAGATCCCGCTGCGAATTACGGTAAGGCTGGTCGTATACGATATCGATAAAGAGTCCGGGGTTACAAATATCCGAGATATTAAAGAGCAGGAGATATACTTTGGTACGATTCCTTTGATGACCGATAATGGTACATTTATCATTAACGGCACTGAACGTGTCGTGGTCAGCCAGCTTCACAGGTCTTCCGGCGTGTTTTTCGATCATGACAAAGGGAAGACGCATTCCAGCGGCAAGGTAATATATACTTCCCGGATTATTCCTGTACGCGGGTCGTGGATCGATATGGAGATCGATCACAAAGATATCGTTTATATTCGAATTGACAGGCGACGCAAACTTCCGATTACAATCCTTTTTAAAGCCTTTGGGTATACTTCCGAAGACATTCTGGCTTATTTTTATAAAACGGAAAAATTCGTCGTCCAGGGCAAACAGCTTTTTAAAATAATGGATGAGGACCTACTGAAAGGTCAACGTGCCAGTCGGGATGTTAAAGATCCCAAGACCGGCGAAACCATTGTTTCCAAAGGACGGGCAATTACCAAGACTGCACTTAAACGTCTCAAATCCGCCGGTATCGAAATGATTCCAATGAGTGTCGAAGACATTACGAACGGCGTTTTTATCAGAACGATCCTTGATCCCGAAAAGGGAGAACCGGTTATAAAATGCAACCAGAAATTTGACGAAGAAACATATCAGATATTGCAAGATGCCGGCATCAAAGAATTTGATCTGCTTTATATTGACGGTGTAACCACCAGTGATTCCATTCACAAGACATTGCTTCTGGATAAAGTCGAAACAAAAGAGAGTGCGCTCATCGAGATATATCGCAGACTCCGGCCCGGAAATCCCGCGACACCCGAAGTGGCCCAAGATTTTGTTGATCACATGTTTTTCAAGTCTGCTTATTATGATCTTTCCGGTGTCGGACGAATGAAGATCAACATTCGTTTGGGAATTGACTCGTCCATTCATTTAAGAACACTTCGAAAAGAAGATATACTCCTTACGACGAAAACGCTGTTGGAACTCAAAGATACCCAGGGAGCGGTTGATGACATCGACCATTTGGGAAATCGAAGGGTTCGTGCCGTTGGAGAACTTCTTGAAAATCAATACCGTATCGGATTGGTCAGAATGGAACGCGCCATTAAGGAAAGGATGAGTTTGCAGGAAGTCGATGCCCTGATGCCCCACGATCTTGCCAATCCCAAGCCGGTTTCCGCGGTTGTTAAAGAGTTTTTCGGAACCAGCCAGCTCAGCCAATTCATGGATCAGACAAATCCGCTGTCGGAAACAACGCACAAAAGACGTTTGAGTGCCCTGGGACCCGGCGGATTGACGCGTGAACGGGCCGGTTTCGAGGTCAGGGATGTTCATCCGTCACATTACGGACGAATCTGCCCCATAGAAACACCTGAAGGACCCAATATCGGCCTCATTGTGTCGCTGAGTACATATGCCCGGGTAAATGAATACGGTTTTATCGAGACCCCGTACAGCGTTGTTAAAGACGGTACCGTGCTTGAAGATGTAAAGTTCCTCACCGCCTTTGAAGAAAAAGAACATCCCATTGCACAGGCGAATGCAGTGCTCGACGAAAAGAAAAAGTATGTCAATCCGTTGGTGACATCACGGGTGGGCGGAGAATTCATGATGGTAAAGGCGGATGATATCGAACTGATGGATATTTCTCCCAACCAACTGGTCAGTGTTTCGGCATCCCTTATTCCCTTTCTTGAAAATGATGACGCAAACAGGGCGTTAATGGGATCGAATATGCAACGTCAGGCCGTTCCTTTGATGGTGAGCAAGGCGCCGCTGGTGGGTACCGGAATCGAAGGCGTAGTGGCCAAGGATTCAGGTGTTACCGTGGTTGCTCGGCATGACGGTATCGTTGTAGATGTGGATGCGTCCCGGATCGTTTTAAGGCATGATGCCAAGGATGGCGACGAATCTGACGAGATGCCGGTTACGGTTCACAATCTTTCAAAATTTATTCGTTCCAATCAGAATACATGTTTTAATCAACGCCCTATCGTCCGAATAGGACAAAAAGTAAAAGCCGGACAAATCATAGCAGACGGCCCGGCGACAGATTACGGCGAACTTGCCCTTGGAAAAAACATTACCGTGGCTTTCATGCCGTGGGGCGGATATAATTTTGAAGATTCGATTCTCATGGGTGAAAGGCTTCACCGGGACGGCGTGTATACCTCTGTTCATATTGAAGAGTTTGAAGTCGTTGCCCGAGATACCAAGCTTGGCAAGGAAGATATTACCCGAGATATACCCAATGTGGGTGAAGAGGCTTTAAGGGAACTGGATGACTCCGGTATTATCCGGCTCGGCGCCGAGGTAAACCCGGGGGATATCCTGGTGGGTAAAATTACCCCCAAAGGTGAAACACAACTTTCGCCCGAAGAAAAGCTTTTACGGGCTATTTTCGGTGAGAAAGCCGGAGATGTTAAGGATACTTCTTTGCGGGTTCCTCCCGGTGTTCAGGGGATTGTTATTGATGCCAAGGTTTTTTCAAGGCGTGGCGTCGAAAAAGACGAACGCACCCGATGGATCGAAAATACCGAAATTACCGGCCTTGAAAAAGAAAGAGATGACAAGCTTTCGGCTATCCAGTCTGTGGTTCGCGAAAAGCTTGAAAATCTGCTGATTGGGCAAACCAGCCTTTCATCGTTGAAAAAAGGGAAAAAAGTTCTGATTCAAAAAGGAGACAACATAAAGGCCGATATGCTGGCAGAAGTTCCCATCGCTCAACTCGAAAGGATTGTTTTAAAGGATTCCCAGATTACCGAGAAGACGCACGATATCCTTGATCGGTATCGGGAACAGTGTGACATCTGCAGAGCCGAGTTTGAGCGGCAGGTCGGCCGATATGAAAAAGGAGACGACCTTCCGCCGGGCGTTATAAAAATGGTTAAAGTCTATGTCGCCATGAAACGGAAGCTGTCCGTAGGAGACAAAATGGCGGGCCGTCACGGGAATAAGGGCGTCGTGTCACGAATTCTTCCCCAGGAAGATCTGCCCTATTTTGAAGACGGGACGCCGGTTGACATGATTTTGAATCCTTTGGGAGTACCTTCCAGAATGAATGTCGGCCAGGTGTTGGAAATACATTTGGGATGGGCCTCAAAAGGTCTCGGCGATCAATTGAACAGACTTCTTGAAGAACAAAAGGTTAAAGCGCTTCGAGACAAAATCAAAAAAATATTTGAAGAACCGTCGTTTAATGAGATGATCGACGGCTTTGATGATAAAGAGGTGTATGAATTCGTAAAAGATTATAAAGACGGCGTTCATATGGCCACACCGGTTTTTGACGGTGCCAAAGAAGCAGAAATCAAGTCTCTTTTAGAAGAAGCGGGACTCAACTCGAGCGGCCAGACAACGCTTTATGACGGACGCACCGGCGAACCTTTTAAAGAAAAAATTACCGTCGGTACGATGTATATATTAAAACTTCATCATCTTGTGGATGACAAAATCCACGCCAGATCCATTGGTCCATATTCGCTGGTCACGCAGCAACCGCTGGGCGGGAAAGCTCAATTCGGAGGCCAGCGTCTCGGCGAAATGGAAGTCTGGGCGATGGAGGCCTATGGGGCGGCCCATGCGCTGCAAGAATTTTTAACAGTGAAATCAGATGACATGGCCGGAAGAACCCGGATGTATGAAAAGATCGTAAAAGGTCAAAATACGCTGGATCCGGGCCTGCCCGAGTCGTTTAAAGTGTTGACCAAGGAATTGAAGAGTTTGGGCTTGGATATAACCCTTTTAGAAGGAAAACAATAAAACAGGAGAAAGTAAATGGAAACGTTATACGATTTTTTTGCCAAGCCGACTGATCCAAAACTTTATTCCGGAATCAAGATTGCGCTGGCATCTCCTGAGCAGATTTTAAAATGGTCCCACGGAGAGATCAAAAAACCGGAGACCATCAATTATCGAACCTTTAAACCTGAACGCGACGGTCTTTTTTGCGCCAAGATTTTTGGCCCCACAAAAGACTATGAATGCAACTGCGGCAAGTACAAACGAATGAAGCACAGGGGTGTCATATGCGAAAAATGCGGTGTGGAAGTCATCCAATCCAAAGTTCGAAGAGAACGTATGGCCCACATTGAATTGGCGACGCCGTGTTCGCATATCTGGTTTTTGAGAAGCCTTCCGAGCAAAATCGGAAATTTGCTGGATATGACGCTGAAAAATCTTGAAAAGGTGATTTACTTTGACAGTTACATCGTCATTGATCCAAAAGATACGGATCTGAGTCCGCAGCAACTTCTATCGGAGGAAAAGTATCGAGAGGCTCGCGAGATCTACGGGACGCAATTTGAAGCCGGCATCGGCGCAGAGGCGATCAAAACGCTGCTGGGGAAAATCGATCTGAATGCGTTATATAAAGAGTTAAGGGTTGACATTAACGCAACCGGATCTGTGGCAAAACGCCAGAAGTTGTCCAAAAGACTCAGGATTATCGATTCCTTCAGACGTTCTGGCGTCGATCCCACATGGATGATTATGGACGTTATTCCCGTACTTCCGCCGGATCTGCGGCCCCTTGTCCCCCTTGAGGGAGGGAGATTCGCCACATCCGATCTCAATGATCTTTATCGGAGAGTTATCAATCGCAACAATCGGTTAAAACGCCTCATCGAACTGAAGGCGCCTGACATTATCGTTCGAAATGAAAAAAGAATGCTTCAAGAGTCGATGGATGTTCTCTTTGACAACGGACGGCACGGAAGAGCGATTATGGGGTCGAACAAAAGACCGTTAAAATCGTTGAGCGATACCCTAAAAGGCAAACAGGGACGTTTCAGACAGAACCTTCTGGGGAAAAGGGTTGATTATTCCGGTCGTACGGTCATTACCATAGGACCGAATCTCAGACTGCACCAGTGCGGTCTTCCGAAGAAAATGGCGCTGGAAATGTTCAAACCCTTTGTATACTATCGGTTGGAACAAAAAGGGCTCGTATCGACGGTAAAAAGCGCTAAAAAGATGGTGGAACGCGAAGTGCCTGAAGTTTGGGATACGCTGGATGAAGTGGTTAGGGAATATCCGGTACTTTTAAACCGGGCGCCGACCCTTCATAGATTGGGTATTCAGGCCTTTGAACCGATCCTTATCGAGGGAAAGGCCATTCAGCTTCATCCGCTGGTTTGCACGGCATTCAATGCGGACTTCGACGGCGATCAGATGGCTGTTCATATACCGCTGTCCGTTGAGGCGCAGATAGAGGCAAGAGTCTTGATGCTGTCTTCCAACAATATTCTGTCGCCGGCAAACGGCAGCCCGATTATCGTACCGAGTCAGGATATTGTTCTTGGAATCTATTATATGACTCGCGGCGTAACCGGATCAAAAGGCGAAGGCAAAATCTTTTCAAATCCTGAAGAGGTTCGTAGTGCATACGATGCAAAGGCAGTGGATCTTCATGCCAAAATTATGGTTCGAATAGACGGCGAAAGGTTTAACACCACCGTTGGACGCATCCTTTTATGGGAAATCATCCCCAAAGATAACATTATGTCGATGCGACATATCAAGATTCTCGACAAAGACGAAGCGACAACTGTTTATGACAAGATAAAATCCGGGGAGGATTTTGTCGAAATGGTTGATCAATATTCCAAGGGACTTGATCGGGAAAACCAGGGCCTTATCGGTTTGTTCAGAAAGGACGAATTCAAACGGGTTTTCAGTGTTTCGGATGTAGACACGGAAAGCGTCTTTTCGCTTGAAAAAGACGAAATAAGCCATGTTATTTTTGCCGATGATGCTTACCATATTTTTCAGATTGTCAACAAACGTCCTGAAATACCGTTTGTGATGATCAATAATGTCAAGGACAAAAAGACCTTAAGCGAACTGGTGGATTATGCATACCGAAACTTGGGCCCCAAAGCCACAGTCATCCTGTCGGACCGGTTGAAAAACATCGGATATGAGTACTCCACGGAAGGCGGGCTTTCTATTTCCATTGACGCCATGATTATCCCGGCGGCCAAGTGGGATATTCTGAATAAGGCCGAAAAACAGGCTGAAAAAATCGGCCGGCAATATACCGAAGGGCTTATTACTCAAGGTGAAAAGTATAACAAGGTTGTCGATATATGGGCAAAGGCAACCGATGATGTTGCCGATGAAATGATGAAAGCCATGCGCATTGCTCCGGTGACCGACAGCGAAGGAAACCCTGTTCTGGATGAAGAAGGAAGGCCTGTTGTTGAAGAAAGTTTCAACCCAATCTATATGATGGCCGATTCCGGCGCCAGGGGCAGTAAGGATCAGATGCGACAGCTTGCCGGTATGAGAGGCCTGATGGCGAAACCTTCCGGTGAAATCATTGAAACGCCCATCAGCGCCAATTTCAGGGAAGGGCTTTCCGTGCTTCAATATTTCATATCCACCCACGGCGCCAGGAAGGGCCTGGCGGATACGGCGCTTAAAACCGCCAACTCAGGATATCTTACGCGAAGACTCGCCGATGTCGCCCAAGACTGTATTGTCCTTGAAGAAGACTGCGGGACGATGATCGGTGTGGAAGTCGAACCTCTGATGGAAGGCGGGGAAGTCATACAGCGTCTTGAAGAAAGAATTTTAGGGCGTGTTGCCATAGAAGATATTCATGATCCGTTTACGGATGAAGTGATCGTTAAAGCCGGTGAAGAACTGGATGAAGATGCCGTAAAGGCCATTGAGCACGCCGGACTTGCGAAGGTGAAAATAAGGTCTGTATTGACGTGCCGGAGTAAAAGCGGTGTTTGTGCCAAGTGCTATGGTCGAGACCTTGCCCATGGTGCAAAGGTTGAAATTGGGCAGGCGGTCGGCATTCTTGCCGCCCAGTCGATCGGTGAACCCGGAACCCAGTTGACCATGCGGACGTTCCATATCGGCGGAACTGCGAGCAGAAGGGTTGAACAGGCTGATATTCGGGCCAGGGTAGACGGAACCGTCAAATTTGTGAATATCAATGTGGTCCAAAAAGATGGACATCGATTCGTGGTGATGAACCGCAGGGGCGGGGAAATATCCATTATCGGCGAAACCGGCCGAGAGAGAGAGCGCTTTCCGGTCATTTACGGCGCTCATATAGAGATCAAAGACGGCAGTGAAGTCGAAGCCGGAGATCTTTTAGTGACCTGGGACCCGTTTACGACACCAATCATTACGGAAGTTGACGGTACCGTTAAGTTCGGTGATATCACGGCGGGTAAAACCATGCAGGAAAAAGTCGACCCTGTTACCGGGAAATCGAGCCGGACGATTATAGAATCCAAAAGCGGTGAGGAGCGACCAAGGATATCGATTAAGGATAAAGACGGGAAAACTGCCGTCTTGCCGGGGTCTTCGCAAGTCGCTCGATATCTGCTGCCCATAAATGCCATTTTGTTGGTTGAAGAAGGAGAAAATGTTAAGGCCGGTGATGTTATTGCGAAACTGCCGCGTGCGACCACCAAAACAAAGGATATCACCGGCGGTCTGCCAAGGGTGGCGGAGCTTTTTGAGGTTCGAAAGCCAAAAGAAACCGCTGTGTTGAGCGAAATCGACGGGTATGTCTCCATATCGAAGGCAACCAAGAAAGGAAAGCAGAAGATTTCCATTACACCGGTAGATGTGGGCGAAAAGAAAGAATATTTGATCACGCGGGGCAAACATATCAATGTTTACGAAGGGGATTACATCAGGGCGGGTGAGGCACTGATCAGCGGTTCCGCCATCCCTCAAGACATATTGAATATTAAAGGTGAGATTGCGCTGGCGCGGTATCTTGTGGATGAGGTTCAGGAAGTTTATCGTTTGCAAGGTGTTCGAATAAACGATAAACATATTGAAGTTATCGTAAGACAAATGATGCGGCGTGTTAAAGTCCTCGATGCCGGAGATACGGATTTTATTCTTGAAGAGCAGGTGGATCGGGTGAAATTTGAGGAAGTGAACCAGGCCGTGATCAAAAAAGGGAAAAAACCCGCTGTTGCCGGACCGCTCATTCTGGGTATTACCAAGGCGTCCCTTTCAACGGAGAGTTTTATATCGGCTGCCTCATTCCAGGAAACGACAAAAGTCCTCACCGACGCCGCCATTGCTGCAAAGGAGGATTATCTGTGCGGACTCAAGGAAAATGTAATTATGGGGAGACTCATGCCCGCGGGGACCGGTCTTTTTAAGTATAAGGACATGGATATTGCGTCGAATTAATAAGGGATTTTTCATGGTCTGGATCTCGATGCCCGATTTTAAATCCGGACGGAGTGATGTTTGAAAACAACGGTGCCAAAACCGTTTAAAAACCGAAGATCAAAAGCCATATTAATTAATAAAAAGGCTTGACAAATTAGCCTTTACGATTAATAGTAACGATTTTGCCAAGACTGGATTTTGTTTATAACCCGACGAAGGACTTAATAAACGATGCCGACGATTAATCAACTGGTCAGAAAAGGAAGAAAGCGAGCCAAGAAGAAAACCAATACCCCGGCGCTTAAAGGCAGCCCCCAAAAACGGGGCGTGTGCACGCGTGTATATACATCGACGCCAAAGAAACCCAATTCGGCTTTGCGAAAAGTCGCCAGAGTTCGACTCACGACGGGTATAGAGGTTACCGCATATATACCGGGAATCGGCCACAACCTTCAGGAACATTCGGTTGTTCTTGTTCGCGGTGGTCGTGTTAAAGACCTTCCCGGGGTGAGATATCATATCGTCAGAGGGACCCTGGACACACTTGGTGTTGAGGACAGAAGACAAGGCCGGTCAAAATACGGGTCTAAAAAACCAAAGTAACGGTGCATGACTCGAAGTAGAATGTGTTTGATTTCTTGCTTCATGAAAATGACTGAAATTAACAAAAGTGGTGTGATATATGCCTAGAAGAAGAGAAGTTCCCGAGCGGGTGGTTGTTCCTGATGCCAAGTATAACAGTAAGCTGGTATCAAAATTCATTAAATCTATAATGAAGGACGGGAAGAAAAGTATTGCTGAGTCAATAATGTATGATGCTCTGGATATCATAGAAAAGAAGTCAAAGGAACCTGCTAAAAAAGTTTTTGAACAGGCGATTGAAAACGTAAAGCCGTTGATTGAGGTTAAATCACGACGTGTCGGGGGGTCCACCTATCAGGTTCCGACGGAAATCCGACCATCTCGAAGAACGGCTTTGGGGATTCGATGGATTATCGATTTTTCCCGCAAAAGATCGGAAAAGGGAATGGTAAACAAACTTGCATCAGAGCTTTTAGACGCAGCCAACAAAAGAGGTTCATCGGTTAAAAAGAAAGAAGATACGCATAAGATGGCCGAGGCAAATAAAGCGTTTGCGCATTATAGGTGGTAGAATTCGTGAACGGTTTCGTTTTTTTGCGGTGATTCACAGCCGAAGCATCCGTAGCATAATCGAAAGCATGATTAATATACACTGGTAACCCGTTTAAAGGGAGGGTTTCGAAGATGGGTAAGGAAAAATTTGAAAGGACCAAGCCGCATGTAA
>CAZQAF010000085.1:0-1699 GCA_964591175.1 uncultured Desulfobacteraceae bacterium
CGGGCGACAAACATTACAAGACCACCTTCGTGGACGAGCACGGCGACATATCGTATGCTGCTTCCGTGAAGGCGTCTCAGTGGAAAGGGAAAAGAGTTCTAGTGAAATGTTATCGATTGCCCGGCGGAAATATTGTTGCCGAATCCATAGAGAAAATACCGACGCGCCACAAATAAAACGGGAAAGTCAACTCTTCTCTAATTGTTTTAAGAGAAATTGAAAGTTGCAAAAGTTTGATGACAAACTGAACTCACACAACAGCAAAATCAAAAGCTGAATCATACCTAAACGAAGTACTGATGGTAATTGAGCGGCTCTAAAGATCTAGGGAAAATGTTCCATAGCGACGACTCCCTTTATTGTCAGTTTTTACTGAAAAATCCATAGCGGCAGGGCTAATTAACAATTTAAAATTAATATACCTTATAATCCCTATCGGTTTTGTTTACACGCATTTGAGGTATAACATTAAAAGAAGCTATGGCATTGGTTTTGCATCTTTCGCAGATATAGAAAATAGAGGTGCAATTCAATGGAAACAATTGATTCTCTCATCGTTTTTGAAGACATCCATGTCGCTTCAAAAGAAAAACTTGTGTCATCGCTTGACAAAGAATCAAAGGAATGTCTAACGGATCATTATGATGAGCCCGGCTATTTTTTCAGAGGTGCTATTTTTGCTTTAATCTTATGTCTTCCTTTTTGGGTCTTTATATTCTGGTTCATCACCTGATGTCCGGACCTGAGCTTGTTTCGACAGAACAGAAAGCAGCATCACGACTTCAAAGACGGCATTGTCTCTCTTTGCTTGTGAAAATAGATGCTTTGCAAGTTATCAACGACGGGCGATCATCGTGAAAAGATTTCAAGTGGTCGTGTATTTTCGAATGAGACTTCCCATTCTTTAACTATTGCCCATCCTTGAATGGTCTTTTCGGCCAATCTCCGCGTTATGCTTAAAAAATAATCCCCGGAATATCAACAATATGCCTGTGGTAATTTTCTTCGAATGCCTTGATCTTGAACAAAAATCTTCATTTGCGTACGGACACTAACTGTGTCTGCACCTCAATATCCCCAATTACTTCAGCCTTTCTCTCAAAAGGTATGCAAACTCCCAATTTCTGACACAGGTCATCAGCGATGGACTCTATCTTTCTGCAGACTCACCAATTAATTATAATCATATGGTTTTGCATAGATATTGCAGGGTTAAAATAATATGAGTACAGCAACACGATTTATCAAAGTGAACCGGCCTTTTAATGACAACCGTTCCTCTTTTCTCTGCAATCATTTATGGGCAGTGATGAAGAGAAGATTAAGGAGATATAATGTATCTTTCTCACTATAATTTAAAAGAAAAACCTTTTCAGATAAGCACAGACCCAAAATTTATCTGGTTTGGAGAGAAACACCAGGAAGCCCTTGCCGTTTTAGAATATGGTGTCATCGACAATAAGGGATTTCTCCTTATCACAGGCGACGTGGGTACAGGAAAAACATCACTTATCAATGCACTATTAATGCGACTGAGAAATGATGTTATTGTCGCCAACATCACCAACCCTATCCTGGAGGAACTGGACTTTTTCAATATCGTTGCGAATGAATTTAATATCAATAAACAATTCAGCAACAAAGCGGATTTTTTAATTCACTTTGCCCGTTTTTTAAAAGATTGTTACTCAAAAAAGAA
>CAZQAF010000085.1:1799-13986 GCA_964591175.1 uncultured Desulfobacteraceae bacterium
AAAAAGAACCGGCGATAACGTCTATAGATTATACAAACAGATATAACATGCCAGAAGAAAAGATTGATTATCTTCATGACGATCCTAAAACCATATAAAGAATAAGGCATGAATTCTTAGAAAAACCCGTTTCAAAATTATCAGGGGAAGAGTTTTGAATGCCTGGCTGGTGAGTGTTATTATCCGGATGCGTATCGATAAATGATAATGCAAGAATGTGTAATTCGATCTGATAGTCTATTTTGGAAATATAGGTAATAACCATGCCCAAAAAACCGGCCTATGAAGAATTAGAACAACGGATTCAGGAATTGGAGCAAGGAGAATCTGAGCTCAAGACGGCCGAGAAAGCGTCAAGGGAATCCCAGATGCCGGATGAAAAAATATTGCTTGTGGACGATGAGGATAGCAACCTCAGGCTGCTCGCTCAGTGGGTTATTCCATTAGGCTATGATATTGAACTTTCCTCAAACGGGGAAGAGGCGGTGCGGAAGGCCAGGGACAGCAGGCCTGACCTGATCATTCTTGATATCATGATGCCGGTCATGGATGGCTACGAGACATGTAGGATTTTAAAAGCGGACCCGGAGACCAAGAATATACCGATAATTATGGTGACGGGGCTTCACGGCAGGGAATCAAAATTAAAAGGGCTCTCGGTTTCCGCAAATGATTTTCTTTCCAAACCTATTGATCAGACCGAATTAACCATCTGTGTCAAGAACCTTCTCAAGATCAAGGCATTTGATGACTTTATGCTCAGGCATAATGAGATACTTGAAAAGCAGGTGTTGGAAAGTACCCGGGACCTTAAAAATATGATCAACGAGATGGTTCAGAAACTGACGGCAGCCGCAGAATATCGAGATACGGACACAGGCGCTCATATCGCGAGGATAGGATTTTATGCCAGCAAAATCGCATCCGCGCTGGATATGCCGATAGACTATATTCAGACAATAACCTTTGCGAGCCAGCTGCATGACATCGGAAAGATCGGGATTTCGGACAGCGTCCTCTTAAAGCCGGGTCCTCTTGACCGGGATGAATTCGAAATCATGAAGACCCATGCCGCCATGGGCGAGAAGATCCTTTCGGGATCGGCCTATCCTGCTATACAAATGTCTGCCGCCATTGCCTTTACGCACCATGAACGGTGGGACGGCGGCGGGTATCCAAGGGGGCTCAAAGGAGAAGAAACACCCATAGAGGGAAGGATTGTCATGCTCGTGGACCAATATGACGCTCTCAGGAGTCAAAGGCCTTACAAACCGACCTTTGATCATCCAAAGACGTTTAGGATTATCACCGAGGGTGACGGAAGGACCGTGCCGGAACATTTTGATCCGGCGGTCCTCAATGCCTTCAAGGAGATCGCACCCGTATTTGAAGAGATATTCGATCGGCACCAATAATAGTGCCTTATTGGATGTGTATCGTGTTAAAAGACAAATCCATGCAAAAGTATAACTTTAGACCTCGCATTCTCATTCCGCTGACGCTGGCTTTGGCGATTCTGCTCACCGGATTTATTGTCAGTTTCTATGAAAGCCAAAAAAAGAACTTACATGCCGATGCTGTTAAAAGACTGGAATCCTTGGAAAATTTGTTTGTTGTTCAACTGAATAGCGACGCCCAAACGATGACGGCTGGATTAAAAATAGTCCTCTTTGACGAACAGCTTCGGACAGCCTTGAAAAACAAAGACAGGAAGGCTTTGCTTGAGCATGCCTTGCCCATTTTTAAACATTTACAATCGAACCATCGGACCACTCACTTCTATTTTACCGGCCCTGATCGCATAAACATCCTGCGGGTTCACAAGCCGGATAAATACGGTGATAAGATCGATCGTTATACGACATTAGAAGCCGAGAGAAGCAAAAAAATCTCCAGCGGGATAGAACTAGGTCCTCTAGGGACGCTTACGTTAAGAGTAGTAGCGCCCTGGTTCGAGGGCGATCGGTTGATAGGCTATGTCGAGTTTGGCGAAGAAATTGAGCACATTACTCAAAGCTTGCACAAAATCCTGGATGTGGAGCGCTACATTTTAATCAAAAAGAAATTCTTAAATCGCGAGAACTGGGAAGCGGGTATGCGTATGTTGGACCGAAAGGCCGCATGGGATCAATTCCCTACGGTTGTCATGACTGACCATACTGATAAGTTTTTTCCTGAAAAGCTTATTAAGTTTTTCAATGCGGCGCACAACACGTCTATGAATCCTGATGAAGAGGTATCGTTAAACCAACGTAAATATCGCAAAGGATTCCTTCCCTTGAAGGATGCGGGCGGGCGCGAAGTGGGAGCCATGGTGATTATGTATGACATTACTGACATGGATTCAGATCTTCATACTGCCATCTTCCAGGTAAGCGCAATTTTTCTTTCGATCGGCGGCATTCTATTTGCACTGTTTTATATTTTTTTAGGCCAGATTGAACACCAAATGAATAAAACATCAGAGGCGTTGCGGGAGAGCGAAGCGCGCTATAAGAATTTCTTTGACAATGCCTTGGCAGGAATTTTCCGGTCCAGATTATCCGATGGCATGTTCATTGAAATGAATTCCAAAGCTGCGGAACAACTGGGTCTTTCGGTTGAAAAAGTTGTCGGGAAAGTACATTCCATCGACCTCTATCGAAACCTCGACCAGCGTAAAGAACTTATCTCAAAACTCAAACAGGATGGTGAAGTGCACGGTTTCGAAACAGACCTGAAACTTTCGGACGGAAGAGATGTCACCTTATCTATCTCGGTGAAAGCTTTTCCTGATAAAGATTATATGGAAGGGGCTGTAATCGACATCACCAAGCGCAAGCAGGCTGAAACGGATTTTATTAAAAGCGAAGCCAGATATAAACAAATATTCGAGAATATACAGGATGTCTATTACGAAACAAGTATAGACGGTACTATTTTGGAAATCAGTCCTTCAATTGAAAACATTTCTCAATACAACAGAAATGAGTTAGTCGGGAAATCATTATATGACTTTTATACAAGTTCCGAAGAAAGGGATGAACTTTTAAAACTGATTTTAGACAAAGGAAAAGTTAGCAACTTTGAAGCTTCTCTAACAGACAAAGATGGTTCCAAACGTTTTTGTTCGATCTCTTCTCTATTGGTCAGCGATGAACAGGATAATCCCATAAAGTTAGTCGGTACCATGCGCGATGTCACGGAAAAAAAGCAGGCTGAAAATGAAAGAAAGCAGCTCGAAGCGCAGTTACTCCAAGCCCAGAAGATGGAAGCCATTGGTAATCTGGCAGGTGGTATTGCCCACGATTTTAACAATATCCTGACATCGATCATAGGATTTACAGAACTGTCGCTTGACGAGGTTGAAAAAGGAACTCACCTTGAAGACAATCTCCAGGAGGTATATACGGCAGGAAAACGGGCGAAGGATCTTGTCAGTCAGATACTGGCTTTTGCACGACAATCAGGGGAAGAATTAAAACCGATCCAGGTCGATATGGTTGCCGCAGAAGCGCTTAAATTTATCAGAGCTTCTATCCCCACCACGATTGAAATCAGGCAAAACATCGAAAGCGACTCTTTGATTATGGGAAATGCCACGCAGGTTCACCAGATTCTGATGAACCTGTTCACCAATGCCGCTCATGCCATGGAGGAAAAAGGCGGTATTCTTGAGTTCAGCCTGAAAGACGTTGTGATGGATAGGGGCGTAAGCCGAAAGAATATGAATTTAGATCCGGGGAACTACGTTGAAATAAAGGTGTCGGATACCGGCGTAGGGATCGCTCCTGAAATCATAGGCGCCATTTTTGATCCCTATTTCACGACCAAGGGTCCGGGAAAAGGAACCGGTATGGGGCTTGCCATGGTCCACGGTATCGTTAAGAGTTATGGCGGGAAGGTTGCGGTTGACAGTAAACCCGGTCACGGAACGCTGTTTAGGATTTATTTGCCGGTAACCAGAAAGCGTCAAGGGCACCGCCCTTATTTATCAGAAACGCTCCCCACAGGTACAGAACGGATCTTATTTGTGGACGATGAAGCCCCCATAGCAAAAATGGGAGGCCAGACTCTCGAAGGACTTGGATACACCGTATCAATAAGGACCAGCAGTATTGAGGCATTGGAACTGTTTCGCTCCAAGCCGAACGATTTTGATCTGGTCATTACGGACATGACCATGCCGAACATGACGGGTGATAAGCTGGCTGTTGAGCTGATGAAAATACGCCAGGATGTCCCGGTGATACTTTGCACCGGCTTCAGCAAAAAAATCTCGGATGAGAGGGTTTCAGAAATGGGCATCAAGGCAGTCGCATACAAGCCCATCGTCAAGGCTGATTTGGCAAAAACCGTCCGAAAAGTGCTGGATGATCAACCGCCAAAACAAACCACCGGGCGTATCCTCCTGATTGATGATGAATCCGAAATTCGCAAATTGTTCATCAAAAAGCTGGCAGGAAGAGGATACGAAATTATCGAAGCATGCGATGGAAAAGAAGGGATAAAACTTTATCATGAAGCCCGGCCGGATCTTGTTATTACCGATCTTGTTATGCCCGAAAAGGAAGGGATTGAGACAATCACTGAACTTAAAAGAGAATTTCCGAATGTTAAAATCATTGCAATTTCAGGTGGCGGAAGGAATGTTCCGGATGGCTACCTGCAGGTTGCAAAAAGCCTGGGCGCGGAGCGGACATTCTTTAAACCGATAGATTGGCCGGAACTAATTAATACCGTGAGAGAACTTTTAAAATGGAAAAACTATGAAAAGCATAGCGACTAAATTATTAATATCTATTGGACTATCTGCGGTTTTATTTTCTTTTTTTATTCTTTATCTTACTTATTCATTGAACAATAAGCGTGTTACAGAAGTTGTGGAACAACAAGCGTCAATGGCACTAAAATTTGATCTTGCCATTCGCAAATACGTTGCGAATAATATTCGACCCTTAATGTATAAGTTGGTAGGCAAAGATAAATTTATACTGGAAGCCATGTCTACATCCTATGTGGCGCGAACCATATTTGAGGATATACGAAATGAGTTCCCAGACTATATCATAAAATTTTCTTCTGATAATCCGCGAAATCCTGTCAATCAGGCAGGACCCGAAGAACTTAAAGTTATTGAATACCTAAATAACAATCCCCGTTTAAAAAAATGGGAAGGAGTTATATCAATAAACAACAAGCAATATATGGCCAAATTCAGAGCGAGACGTATGGATGCGTCTTGCCTGCTTTGCCACGGTGATCCCAAAGATGCCCCTGCCTCGTTAATAGAAAAATATGGGTCAACAGCAGGTTTTCATCGGACTATTGGCGAAATAGTAGGTTTAGATACCGTTGCAATCCCAATGAGCAAGATCAGCCAAAAATTGTGGTCGGAATCGGTCAGCACTTTTACATTCAGTGTGCTGGGGCTTATTCTCTTTTTGTTATCGATTGTCCTCTCCTTCAAACTCCTTATTATAAACCGGCTTGTCGTAATTACACAACACTTTGAAAATGTTGCCAGCCAAACAGACTACTCACAAATCGATCCAGTCAAAATAAAAGGAAAAGACGAAATTAAAACGCTGGCTTCCAGTTTTAACACCCTAACGAATAAGCTCAGAAAATTTTATTCTTCTCTGGACCTGCAGGTGAAAGAACGGACCAAGGAACTGCGTTTGAAAATTGCTGAAAAAGAACAAATAGAAAAGGCATTGCGGGTAACTACCGAGAAGTCCAATATGTTGGCTGAAGAAGCCAAAATGGCCAATCAATACAAGAGCGAATTTCTTGCCAACATGAGCCATGAGATTCGTACTCCCATGAACGGGATCATCGGCATGACTGAACTGGTACTGGAAACCGACCTGAGCGCAGATCAGCGGAAGTATTTAGAAATGGCAAAGATGGCAGCCGATTCACTGCTGGTACTGATCAATGACATCCTGGATTTTTCAAAAATCGAAGCCGGAAGAATGACGCTGGAAGCGATCGATTTTAACCTGCGGGTCACCCTTGAAAATGCTGTCGACATCCTGGCGTTGAAGGCCCGCGAAAAGGGTTTGGCGTTGACCTGTCACATCCAGCCGGATGTTCCCACCGCTTTAATCGGGGACCCGGGTAAGCTGCGACAGGTGATCGTCAACCTGGTGGCAAATTCTCTTAAATTTACCGAGGAAGGAGAAATTGTGATCCGGGTTGAAAAGGAATCCGAGTCGGACGATTCGGTGAAACTCCATTTCATGGTATCGGACACCGGCATCGGGATACCTCAGGACAAATTGGGGTCAATTTTCAAAAGTTTCGGACAGGTGGATGGTTCTACCACGAGAAAGTACGGCGGAACGGGCCTGGGGCTATCCATAACCAAACAGTTTGTTGAGATGATGGGTGGAGAGATCCATTTGGAGAGCCCGAACAATCGTCAATCCAAAGGCGGCCCCGGGAGCATTTTCCATTTCACCGTCTGCTTTGAACTGAGCCGCTCGAAAGGCGTCAGAGTCCCGCTTCCCAAACCGCAGGATCTTTCGGGAATGCCGGTTCTCATTTTGGACGACAACACCACCAACCGTATTCTGCTCCAGAAAATGATAACATCATGGGGCCTTGTTCCAACTATGACAGCCAATGGTAAGGAAGCCATTGATTGTTTCAACAAGGCGTTCGGTTCCGGAACACCGTATCCATTGATGATATTGGATATGCAGGCGCCGGAATTCGATGGTTTTGATGTGGCCAAAATAATCAAGGACGCTCCTTCGGGAAAAGACGTCAGAATTATAATGCTGTCTTCCTCCGGGCAAAGGGGTGACGGCGATCGCTGCAAAGAGATCGGCATCTCAGGGTATCTGCTTAAACCCATAAAGGAGTCGGAGCTATTTGATGCCATCATGATGACCATGGGGCTTCGCTCTGAAGAAATACCGACGGTCATCACGCGACACAACGTTTATGAAGCGCGGGAAAGTTTGAATATTCTGCTGGCTGAAGACAACTTGATAAACCAGACCCTTGCCACAAAGCTTCTGGAGACCAGAGGACACCGGGTTACGCTGGCATCGAACGGGGTAGCGGCAGTTGCGGCATTTAAAAGCGGGGATTTCGATTTGATCCTCATGGATATCCAGATGCCGAAAATGGACGGATTCGAAGCCACGCGGGAAATACGAAAAATAGAAGACGGAAGTCAGAAGACAGAGGGCAGAGGGCAGAAGACAGAGGGCAGAAGTCAGGAAAAGCAAACACCAAGCGCTAACCCATCGATAATCAACAACCTGTCCGGCGAAGCTCGGAGAGCGAAGACTGATCGCCAATCAACCATCGAAAGGGTTCCCATCATTGCCATGACGGCGCATGCCATGACCGGGGATCGGGAAAAGTGCATCGCTGCGGGCATGGATGACTATGTTTCCAAACCGATCAATCCGGAAACGCTTTTCAGTGTTATTAACAAAGTAGCCCGAACATCGCAGAGCGAAGAAGCGCACCAACAAACACAGCCCTCGCAAGGCTCAAAAACCTTTTCTCCAAAGACTTTTGACCTGTCCAATGCCATGGAGACAGTCTTAGGCAGTAAAGACCTTTTCCGGGAAATCGCCGGTATGTTTTTAGAAAACTGTTCTGATTATATCGCCAGGATCAATATAGGAATTTCGGGAAACGATGCCGGTATCCTTGAAAGGGAAGCCCACAGCCTGAAGGGCGCTATCGGCAATTTCAGTGCCAGGGAAGCATACGAGGCGGCCGATCGTCTTGAGAAATTAGGAAAAGAAGGGGAAATGTCAGCGGCGGCAGAGGAGTTGTCAAACCTTGAAAGCGCTCTCAACGAATTCGCATCTGAAATGAAAATCGTTTTGCAGGAAATGAACAAATATATTTGATCCTTTCATTCTAATAAAGGAGAATGACTATGCCGACCAAGAAGAAAATAGCTTCACCTGTCAAAAAGATTTTGGCAAAAAAAAGTAAAGCAGACAAAAAATCAGATAAAGATCGCGATTTTCTCATCGTCGGCATCGGCGCGTCCGCCGGCGGATTGGAAACGCTCAATGCCTTCTTTTCCATCATGCCGATTGATTGCAACATGGCATTTGTGGCCATCCAGCACTTAAGCCCTAATCACAGAAGCATCATGGCATCGCTCGTGGATAGACACACACAGATGACCGTTATGCAAATTGAGGACGGCACAATGCTTGAACCCAACCATATCTATCTGAATCCCCCCGGTAAGAACGTGGCCATTTTTAACCAACGCCTCCATCTGTTGGACATGGTAGAAACCGTCACGATCAATATGCCGATTGATTTCTTTTTCAGATCGCTGTCGGAAGATCGGGCCGAAAAAGCCGTCGGCATCATTTTGTCGGGAACGGCGTCAGACGGAACCCTGGGAATCAGGGCGATCAAAGGTGAGGGCGGCATGGTCATGGTCCAGAAGCCGGAGACCGCAAAATATGACGGCATGCCCAAAAGCGCCATTGAAACCGGAATTGTCGATTTCATTCTTCCGGTCGAAAAGATGCCGGAAGCGCTGGTCAACTATTCTAAGCACCCTTTTCTTGAATCTGCGAATAAATTCAAAGTCACAGATCGCGCAGTTAAAAACCAGATGCAGAAGATTTTTGCAATGATTCGCAGTGCAACCGGCCACGACTTTCTCCACTACAAACAGAACACCATTGCACGGCGGATTGAACGCCGCCTGGCAGTCCATCATATAACAGCGTTGTCCGATTACATTCTTTATCTCCAGACAAATCCTGCCGAGATAGACAGGCTCTTTAAAGATATGATTATCGGGGTCACCCGCTTCTTCAGGGACCCGGAAGCCTTTGACTTACTTGCGCAACAGGTGCTGCCGGAGTTGTTGAGCAAAAAAGATCCTGATGCGACAATTCGTTTCTGGGTGACAGGCTGCTCCACCGGTGAAGAAGCCTATTCTCTGGCCATGATCCTTTCCGAAGTGCTGGATAAGCGCAAAAAGCATTTCAATGTTCAAATCTTTGCAACGGATATTGATGAGGGTGCCTTGGGTACTGCGCGCAAAGGAATCTATCCGGAAAGCATCGGCGCGGATGTTTCCCCGGAGCGATTAAAGAGATTTTTCAAAAAAACCCCGGGTGGTTTCAAGGTCATAAAACAGCTTCGGGACATGGTCGTTTTTTCCCTCCAAAATGTCGTTAAAGATCCCCCCTTTTCCCGACTGGACATGGTAAGCTGCCGGAACCTGATGATCTATATGGACAATGTCCTGCAGAAAAAAATCATCCCCCTGTTTCATTATACCTTATTCCCCGGCGCGATTCTCTTTCTGGGCCCATCCGAAAGCATCGGAGAAAACGCGGATCTTTTTGGGACGATAAATTCCAAGTGGAAAATCTTTGAACGCAAAAAAGATCTTGAAGGTGCGGTCGTGGCTTATCACGCTGGAAACAATTACAATGCCCGGCAGGGAGCCGAGTCCAAAGAGAAGGAAAATCTGCTGCCAAAAAGTTCGCTCAATGAAATGGCCGAGAGGGCAATCCTTTATGAATATGCGCCCGCCGGTGTTCTGATCGATGACAAATTTGAAATTCAGCATTTTGTGGGTAATACGGACCGGTACCTGGCAACGCCTACGGGCAAACCCATATTTAATATTCTGGACATGGCCCGGGAGGGTATCAAACATCCGCTGAGCGTCGCGCTTCACAAAATGGTCCGGAATAAAAAGGAAGCTTTCTTAAAGAACATTCAGGTCCACAATAAAGACACTTTTTGTGTGGTCGACATTTTCGTTAAACAGATGACGGAAAGAGGGGTGCCCCTCGGATTTTTCCTCGTCATCTTTAAAGATAAAACACCGGCAAAGGCAGCGAATAAAAAAAAGACCGGCGCCTTAAAGGCAAAAGAAGAGGATGCTGCCCTGCATACACTTGAGCAGGAGCTGCAGTCGACCCGGGAATATCTTCAGTCAACCATCGAGGAACTGGAAACCTCCAATGAGGAACTCAGATCAGCCAATGAAGAACTGCAATCGCTGAACGAAGAAATGCAAAGTACCAATGAAGAGCTGGAAACGTCTAAGGAAGAGATTCAGTCCACCAATGAGGAGCTGTGCACGGTAAATACAGAGCTTCAAGATAAAGTGGATGAATTTTCCAGAGTCAATGGTGACATGGACAACCTCTTGGCCGCAACTGAAATCGCATCAATTTTTCTGGATGCCGACTTTTGCATCAAACGTTACACCCCTGCTGCAGCAAAGATTGTCAGTTTGATTCAGACCGATATCGGCAGACCGATCAGTGACCTTAAGACACGCTTTTCGCATATCGATCTGGCCGACATGGCCGAAAATGTCCTTAAAGACCTCAATCCCATGGAGACGGAAGTTAAATCCAATGATTTTATCTGGTATGCCATAAAGGTCATACCGTACCGTACCACCGATAATGTCATTGACGGCGTGGTGGTGACCTTTATTGATGTGCACAAGATTAAGCAGGCGGAAAAGATCAGGAGATTGGCCACTGTTTTGCAGGATTCCAATGATGCCGTGATGGTAATGGATCTAAAGGGTAATATTCTTTCCTGGAACAAAGGCGCGCAAAAGATGTACGGCTGGAGCGAAACCGAAGCGCTCAGGATGAATTTTAGCCTAGTTATGACGGAGGATAGAAAGAACGAGATGATACCAATCATTAAAAAGATAAAGAGGAATGGAAGCATAGCGTCATTTCAGACCCAACGAAAGACAAAGGACGGAATTGTTCTGAATGTATGGATGACGGTCTCTTCTTTAAAGGATGCAAGGGGTGATACCACCGAGGTTGCAATTACGGAGCGTAATCTGGAGTGGTCTGCCGAAAAAAAGTGAGGAAATGATGGCAATGATGCAAGAAACACCTGACGGTTCTGAACTCAGGCGATGCGCTGAGGAAAAGCTGAAAGAAATGTCCAGCCGCAGCGAAGAACTCTCCGGCGAGTCGCACGAAAGGATGGCAACTCTCATCCACGAGCTTGAAGTTCATCAGATTGAGCTAAAAATGCAGAACGATGAACTCCGCCGTGTCCAGGGGGAACTTGAAAGTACGCGGGACAGATATACTCATCTATATGACTTTGCGCCGGTCGGGTATTTTACAGTGAGTGAAAAGGAGATCATCGATGAGGTCAATCTGACGGGTGCCGCCATGATAGGGATTGAACGCAATTTATTGATCGGAAAGCCTTTTTTTCGCTTAGTTTACAAAGATGATCAGAAAATTTTTTATAAACTTCGGAAAGCTCTTCTGGAAACAGAGAAGCCCCAGTCCTGCGAGCTTCGGCTTGTCAAAAAAGACGGTCATGAGTTTCATGTCTGTTTAGAATGCATGGTCATAAAAATCAGGGATGACGATTTAAGGCAAATCAGGGCTGCGGTCAGCGATATCACCGAGCGCAAGTTAGCGCAGGCGCAACGGAGCAAGTTAATTACAAAACTCCAAAAGGCACTATCAGAGGTTAAAACATTGCGGGGTTTTCTACCCATCTGCGCTAACTGCAAAGATATACGCAATGATAAAGGGTACTGGGAAAAAATTGAAACATATATTCATGATCGTTCTGATGCCGAGTTTAGCCACAGTCTTTGCCCTGTGTGTGCAAAAAAGCTTTATCCTTATATGGATATTTATGATGATAATGACGAGGTTGCAGAGGACTAATACTGCATAATAGAAATCGGAATTCAAGATTCGATGCAGGGAGGAGAGCACTGTGACAGCGACTTGGATAGACCAGATATTCGAAGATATCATAGAGACAATACGTGCACCCTTAATTGTTCTGGATAAACGCCTAAGGGTGGTCTTAGTCAGCCGTTTCTTCTATAAGGTCTTCAAGGTAACGCCTGAAGAGACCGTGGGGCGGCTTATTTATGACATCGGCAATAAACAGTGGGATATCCCCAAGCTGCGGGAGCTTCTGGAAACCATCCTGCCCCGGAAAACAACCTTTGATGACTATGAGGTTGAACACGATTTTACCAGCATCGGCAGGCGCGTCATGCTGTTGAATGCCCGGCAGATTGAACGGGGGATGAACCAGGAGCGGATGATCCTTCTGGCAATCGAGGACATCACCGAGCGTAGTTATTTGGAAGACAGGCTGGAAGAGTCTGAATTCCGCTACAGGCGCATTTTTGAGACCGCCACCGATGGGATCGTGCTTCTCGAAAAAC
>CAZQAF010000086.1:0-13865 GCA_964591175.1 uncultured Desulfobacteraceae bacterium
TCAGCAGGATCAATGAAGCTATGACAGACAATGTGTCGGGGAAAAGAGAGTTATTTATTTCATTTCAGGGTGTTACCCTGCGCGCCTATGACGGCATCGCTTTTCCCGAAACCGACTGGGCGTTTTGCGCCCGTCAACACTGGGCGCTATACGGTGCCAACGGCTCCGGCAAATCAATTCTTGCCAGGGCCATTTACGGACAAGTTCCGGCTGTTGAAGGCCGGATCGTCCACCATTTTTTGGAAAAAAGCGCCGCGGGTCCTGCTTCGACTCCAAACAAAAGGCCTCAGGATCTTATCGCGCCGGTCGGTTTTGAACAGCAAAAAGCAATTCTGAAACGCCAGACTCAATTCTATCAGGCCCGCTGGCACAGCAGCGAGAGCGCTGCGTCCCTGTCGGTTTCAGATTACCTGTTGTCACAACATGTCAAAAGGATCGATAACTTTCGGAACGATGACCCGGCCGCGAATGTCGCCGAATTTTTAGCAAATCAAGCGGACATTGCCGATCTGCTGTCCATTGGGCCGCTTCTGGAGAAAAAAATCGTCCAGCTTTCCAACGGAGAAATTCGAAAAGTCGTCTTGGCAAGGGCTTTGTTGAAACGCCCCCGTCTTCTCATATTGGAAAATCCGCTCACGGGTCTGGACACCCGCTTCAGGGAGCGTATGAAGGCGGTCATCGAATGTCTCATGGCCCGCGACATCCGGATCCTCGTGGTGACCTCCCGTCAGGATGAAATCCTGCCCGGCATTACTCACGTTCTGGCGGTGAAGGACAAAACGATTGTCGCGCAGGGGGCCAGAGAAAAAATCCTGAACTCATCTGCTGTTCGATTCGAAGAGAAGCGCTTCCGGCCGCTTCGACTCGATGAAAGCGTTGCCAAACCAATAAAAACAAATCGGCACCGGGGGCAAGGCGATGTGCTGGTACGGATGAAGAATGTCAACATCACCTACCATCGCGTAAAGGTGCTTCAGCACATCGATTGGACGATAAAGCGCAAGGAGAACTGGGCAGTGCTGGGGCCGAACGGAGCGGGTAAAACCACTTTGCTGAGCTTGATCCTTGGTGACAATCCCCAGGCCTATGCCAACGATATCGAACTGTTCGGACGCCGGAAGGGAACCGGTGAAAGCATTTGGGAAATAAAGGAGAGAATAGGGTTTATTTCACCGGAATTGCACGTCCACTATCCGTATCGATTTTCCGCCTTTGACGTGATCTGCTCGGGGTTTTTCGATTCCATCGGCCTCTATCGGAAGTGTTCCGACAAAATGAAGCATGCGGCCAGATCGTGGCTGAAACAACTGGGCATGTCGTCCTATGCAGAAACCCGCTTCGGTACACTTTCCGACGGAATACAGCGCATGATCCTGGTTGCCAGGGCTTTGGTAAAAAATCCACAGCTTCTGGTTTTGGACGAGCCCTGCCAGGGGCTGGATGAGCGCAACCGACGTCAAATCATCGGGCTTGTCGAAGCCGTCGGACGCCGCATGGATACCGGTATCATCTATGTCACCCATGACATCGACGAACTACCCGGCATCGTCACCCATGTATTGCGGCTGGAAGACGGAAAGGCGGTTGAAATCATCACCCGGCCGGGGGCGCACACGGTGTAATTAAATTATGGATTATAGTGATTCGACATTTATACTATTTCCCTGGAGTAGCCAATGAAACGACATCATATCGCCGTTATTCCGGGTGACGGAATCGGAAAAGAAGTCATTCACGAAGGGATTCGTGTCGTGGACGCGGCCGGTAGCCGGTTCGGTTTTCAAATGAATTGGGATTTTTTTGACTGGAGCTGCGCCTATTACCAGAAACACGGGCGCATGATGCCCCCGGACGGCATCGCGCAGCTGGCCGCCTATGACGCGATCTTTTTAGGCGCTGTCGGGTTTCCCGGTGTGCCGGACCATCTTTCCCTTTGGGGTCTGCTGATACCGATTCGACGGGAATTCCACCAGTACGTATCCTTGCGACCGGTGCGCCTTCTTCCCGGTGTCGAGGCTCCGGTAAAAAGGAAGGTCGGAGAGATTGACCTGATGATTGTCCGTGAAAACAATGAAGGGGAATATTCCAAAATCGGCGGTCGGATATATGAAGGCACCGATGCCGAAATGGCGGTTCAAGAAAGCGTGTTCACCCGCAAAGGGGTAGACCGGATACTCGACTATGCATTTAAACTGGCGCAAGAGCGGCCGGCCCGACACTTGACTTCCGCAACCAAATCCAATGGCATTTTCCATACGATGCCCTTCTGGGATGAACGTTTTAAAGCCATGGCGGCCAGATACCCCGATGTCCGGGTGGATCAATACCACATCGATATTTTGTGTGCGCATTTCGTCATGCATCCGGACCGCTTCGATGTTGTCGTGGCCAGCAACCTGTTCGGAGACATTTTATCGGACCTGGGACCGGGGGTAACCGGAACCATCGGCATCGCACCATCGGCCAACATTAACCCGAAAAAGCAATACCCGTCCATGTTCGAACCGGTTCACGGCTCGGCACCGGACATTGCCGGCAAAGGCATTGCCAATCCCATCGGTCAGATCTGGGCCGGCGCCATGATGCTCACCCATCTCGGCCATTCACAAGCCGCTGCCTCGATCGAAAGCGCCATAGAAACATTTCTCGGCAGCGGTGCCATGCGCACACCGGATATGGGCGGCAAGGCGACCACCAGCCAGGTGGGAGATGCCATCGCCGCAATGGTTTAGCGGACGAGCATCCGCTTTTTCAGGCGTTAACGCAAGGGGAAGATATGTTTGAAGGCTTTTCTCATATACGTGTGCCCGTCAGCGACGGCGTTGAAATCAACATACGCATCGGCGGCGAAGTACCACCCCTTCTGCCGACGAACTTTACACAAAACATAAGGAGACTTTGAAATGATCGAAAAGATACCTGATCTGCCAGATAACATCCTCGGCTTCACCGCTAAGGGGACGATAACCGCGAACGACTACGAGTCCGTCATCATTCCAGCAGTGGAGGAACTGTTTTCTCGTAAGGGGAAAGTTCGGTTTCTCTATCACCTCGGCGAAGATGTTAAGGGATTCGAAGCCGCCGCTTTGTGGGACGACACGAAATTGGGCCTAAAGCATCTCCCGGGCTGGGAGAGAATGGCGATCGTGTCGGACATCGAATGGATACGGGCTGCGATCAAGATCTTTGGACTTGTAATCCCAGGGCATGTTCGGGTGTTCCATAACAACGAACTCGCCGAGGCAACACGATGGATCAGCGAGTAGCTTAACCGCTGTTTATGGATAAAATCCGCCTAACATTGCTCTTTCAGCAGAGCGCTAAAAACCGCGCCCGCTGAAGAGCCCGTTGGGCGTCTTGACACAGGGCGAGATAGTTTGGCCAAGCTAGCGGAGGTGATCTCATGCGTCAGTTAAAACTGGGAAAAGCCTTTACTCTGATGGAATCCGGGCCGGTGGTCCTCTTGACAACTCATGATGGTGAGAAAGACAACATCATGACGATTTCATGGACGATGGTGATGGACTTCACCCCGGTGTTTGCAATAACCACAGGAGAATGGAATCACTCATTCAAGGCGTTACGAAAGAACAAAGAGTGCGTTATCGCCATTCCAACGGTCGACATGCTGGACAAAGTCGTTGGTATAGGAACATGCTCAGGGGCAGACACGGACAAGTTTGCCAAGTTCAAGCTCACTCCTGTTCATGGCAAGGTCGTCAGGCCGCCCTTGATCAAAGAGTGCTTCGCCAACATTGAGTGCAAGGTCATCGACATCGTTAAAAAGCACAATATTGTCGTGTTAGAGGCGAAAGCCGCATACATCGATACCGCGCGCAAGGAGAAACGTACAGTTCACGCTGTTGGCGACGGAACATTTATTGTCGATGGGCGCAGGATTGACCGGAGGAAGATGATGGCTTCCAAGCTTCCTCGAGGTGTTTAGTGTTCTAATTTATGGGGAGCTGAAAACCCCTATTTTTGAAACGATAATCCATATACATTAATAAGGTAGCGCGGCCCGTCCCCCAACCCATTCCTGTCAAGCTCCTTGAGATCAGAGTGTCACGAGGCTACAATGTCCTGTTCCGAATAGTAGATACCGGCGACTTATTTACACCTCAAGACACGCCCCCATTAATACGATGTAAAAACGACACAATTGTATTATCCCCAAATATCACCTTTTGTAACATATTGAATCACCTAATTATTTTCATTGATTTTTTCTCTATATTCAATTATAGACCATCATAGCTTTTTAAAGCAGGGAGAATATCGGGAACGCCCCTTGATTCTCCTGCCTTGACGACCACTTGCTGCCGTTTCAGAGCATGTCCGATTATTTAAGGACGTTCCCAAAATAGGTTTTTTTCTTGACCCACTTTGATGCTTCTCTATAGTCTAGGGAGTCAAAGACACTGTTTCGGAGGGGTTCGACCGGTGCATTTATTTTCGATATAAAACATTAAAAAGGAGATTAAAAATGACGACAAGCGACACAGCAGAAAAAAAGCCTCTCTGGTTGTTGATCGAGAAGAATATCCTTGAGCTCGATTCGCAGGACCTATCAGAGGAAAACTTTGAAGCATCGATTCAACGGATTGCGGGTGAACTTGACAACGCAGGTTATAATGTTTCACGTCATGGGGGCCATATTCGTCAATTGAGATACGCAATGGATGACGCACGCAAGGTAGGAAGACCCCTTATGGCGGATTTCAACACTGCGATCGACGCACTTACACTGGAGGACATGGCTGACCGTTATTCTGCAGTGAATAAGCTCATCAACGACCTCGGAAAAACATGGCCAGAACTCACATTAGCCGAGCGTAGACCAGATGTGATACGGATTGTCGAGAAGACAAGACTTGATTTGCTCATTACCAAGGCAAAAGGCATGCCCGACGATGAAGGTATCCGATTTCTCATTGAGGAAAAAGTAGCTCCTGAAGTGATGACTAGCGCGTTGGGCATTACCGGGGAAAAGTTGAAACAGGTGAACACCGATATGGAAAAGGAACGCGCAGAGAGGAAAAGAATAGCCAAGCTGCTTGAGGCAGTAGAGGGCAAGTCCAACGAAGAAAAGGTGAAGCACCTTCTTACGAACAACGTCTCCGAAAAATCGATAATCGAGATGGCAAAAGTTGACCAGGACGCGATCAATGATGTCAAACAGGCAATGGAAGCGGAATTAAAGGAAAAACAAAGGTTAGAAGAAGAGGCGGCTGCACGGAAAAAGGAAGAGGCTGCAGGACCTAAATTGGAAGAAATTCCGCCGGATGAGATGCTCGAATACATCGAGTCCATTCGCGAAATTATGGAATTTAGCGATCAGGAGAAAGAAATCAGAGTTATGTGCGATCAGAGTTCCATTCCCAAGTGCCTTGTGGACATTGCTGTTTCGGAGCCTGACAGACTGGATGAGCTTGAAAAAGGGGCGGAGGGACAATAGATATTTTCTTGAAATGTGTCAGGTCTTGAGAAAATAGTTGATAACCTGAAAAACAGCATAGCATGCTAACTTACTTCTCTTTGAAGGTTGTAATTGCGGATGCTGATTTTAACAATGACAACATCCTTACTTAAAACTTAATTTACATGGATAATATTGACTACGGAAGTTTTGAATCAACGGTTGAACAAAGTAACCGTCTCGAAAAAGCGATAGCGCGTGATCCATCGAAATTTCGTGTCCTTACCGGAGATCGACCAACCGGGAGACTTCATGTCGGGCATTTATTTGGTTCCCTGGAGAATCGGGTACGTCTTCAAAATCTTAATGTACCAATCTTTATTGTGATTGCAGATTATCAAGTATTAACCGACCGCGATCATGCAGACAATATTGCGGAAAACGTATATCATCTTGTCGTTGATTATATCGCTTCAGGTTTGACGCCAGAAAACGGCCGGACATTCATTTTTCCACACAGCCTCGTGCCTGAACTGAACCAATTGCTTATCCCATTCTTAACTTTGGTAACAAATGCCGAACTCAATAGAAACCCAACCGTGAAAGAAGAAATTCAGGTATCCAGTCAGCAAAAAATAAATGCTGGAATGTATGTGTATCCTGTTCATCAGGCGGCCGACATTCTTTTTTGTAAGGCGTCAGTCGTGCCGGTAGGTAAGGATCAGCTCCCACATCTTGAGTTGACTCGTACAATAGCGCGCCGCTTCAATAGCCGATTTATCGACGATACACCTGTTTTTCCTGAACCGCAGCCGCTTCTCAGCAAGGCACCGGTTATTCTGGGCTTGGATGGTTCACAGAAAATGAGCAAAAGCAGGAACAATGCGATCATGCTTTCGGCTTCGGAGGACGAAACAGCAAGATGCATCAAAACAGCAAAAACCGATATTGATCGTCACATCACGTATGACCCGATTAACAGGCCCGAAATTTCAAATCTTCTGTTGCTGACGACCTTGTGTACAAATCAAGATCCTCATATCCTGGCAGCAGAAATCGGTAATGCCGGAGCTTCACGACTAAAATCTATACTCACGGAAGCATTAAATGAATATCTGCGACCGCTCAGGCAACGCAGGCAGGAATTGGAAAAAGATCCAGAATATATAAAGCGCATACTTAGGGCTGGAATTGATCAAGCGCGAGAAGTAGCACAGGAAACTATAGTTGAGGTTAGAAAGGCAATGGGGATGATATACGAATAGCATCTATCCGCCAATCATTCACTGGCGCCGACCCAAAAAGCCGGGCGGCACAGTTCAGCCGTTATATTTTTATAAGTAATTGTAATCTGAGAAAACTTATCAAAAAGAGAGGGGAGAATGGAAACCTTTTCAGATAAAGCGTACGATCTTTTAAGGACGGTGCCTGAAGGGCGCGTAACGACCTATAAAGAAATTGCCCATGCTTTGGGGACGAGAGCATATAGGGGGGTTGGTCAGGCCATGAAAAGAAACCCCTATGCGCCGGAGGTTCCCTGACACCGGGTTGTTGCCACATCCGGTCGGATTGGTGGGTTTCAAGGAGAGACATCGGGAACCGCTATACAGAAAAAAATAAAAATGCTCAAAGACGAAGGGATCGAGTTCCACAGAGGAAAAGTAAAAAATTTTGAAGAAGTTCTTTTCCGATTCTCTTAATGCCTGAATTTTGCATGATTCATTGGCTCGGCCTCATTGGCATAGTTGATTCCCCATTGGTACATCGTTTCCAAAACAGGCAATAACGTCTTGCCGGTATCTGTAAGAGAATATTCCACTTTCGGCGGCACCTGCGTGTAAACACGTCGATCGACCAACCCATCTTTTTCAAGCTGTCTGAGTTGCTGAGTCAGCATTTTTTGCGTTATTTTGGGCAAGGTTCTTTTCAATTCGCCAAACCGCAAGGTGTTCTCTCCTAAATGCCATAGTATTATTGATTTCCATTTCCCGCCAATTATGTCTATGGTTAATTCCATGTGACAGTGATATTCGGTATTTCGAAATTTGATCATGTTGCCTTCCTCCTAACACGAATATGGAAATGAGTATGAAATACATATAGTATCTAAATGGGTACTATACCACAAATAAGTGCGTACTTGCAATTATGATATTACTGTTTATTATCACATCATTTACAGCGCTGCCAGGAAACAAAAACAGGAGGCTACGGAGATACAGATAGAAGGCAATGTTCCGCAACTGACTAATATCCATACATAATGTAAATTTTAAATATTTTCAATTGGTGGAGGATTAATCATGAAAAAAATATTTGAACCTAAAAACCGCTTTTGCCTTCCCTGGACACAAACAATTCTCGGCACCCACTTGAAGGGTAAAGTCAATTTCATGGCTTTGGCCTGGTTGACTCGAGTTAATGTTAAACCTGCAATGCTTGGAATATGTGTAAATAAAAACAATGGGTCTTATGCGGCAATTCTTGAAACTGGAGAATTTAGCGTAAATCTTCCATCGGTTGATATGGTTGAGGTCACCGATTATACCGGGCTGGTCTCCGGAAAGCGGGTAGACAAATCCGATCTTTTTAACGTTTTTTATGGCGAGCTTAAAGCTGCACCAATGATTTTCGACTGCCCGCTAACACTGGAATGCAAATTATCCCAAACGGTGGATCTCCCAACAAATGCTTTCTTTATCGCGGAAATCATAAATATTTACACCGAAGATAGGTTCTTAACAGACGGGAATCCGGATATTAAAAAAATGAATCCTTTTTTATTGACCATGCCTGATAACAATTTTTGGTCAATTGGGGAAAGTGTCGGAAAGGCGTGGAATTCAGGCAAAAAAACAAGAAACAACTAGAAGCCATCTCAAAATTAGGATTTTCGGTCGAGATCACTTGTCCGGCGTAGCCTTTAGGCGAAGACGGAAGACGAGGCCGAGGATCAACCCGCAGGCATACTTAAGTATGTCGAGGACGTGAGACGAGGGCTCAACGCCGATATCGGATTAAAAGACTTTTTTGAGATGGCTTCTAATTAACAGGAGCCATTCATATGGAATTACACGTATATCTTGCATTCGTTGTTGCCACTACAATCATGATTGCATTACCCGGACCAAGCGTACTTTTGACAGTTGCTCATAGTATTTCATTCGGTTGGCGACATGCGCTTTCCACTGTTGCCGGAGCGACAATGGGGATCGCCGTTCAGCTTATCGTCGCCGCAATCGGTCTAACCTCATTGCTAAATGTTGTTGCCCAAGCATTTGGATGGCTCCGCTGGGCCGGAGCCGCATACCTTGTTTATCTCGGGATCAAGCAGTGGCGAAGCGCAAGTGAACCTCCGGAGCTCGACACTTCGTCGGTCTCCAAAACGAATCTATTGGTTCAAGGGTTAGTTACCACGATCCCTAACCCCAAAAGCTTGATTTTCATTGCAGCATTTCTGCCCCAATTCATCGATGCAGCGCGTCCTCTGGGATTACAATTTACTTTTATTGTTCCGACATTTTTGGTGATCACTTTTACCGTAACATCGGTTTGGGCATTGGTCGCAGGAAACGTAAGAGGGTTTCTGCAGAGTCAGCGAGCCTTTCAATCCGTCTTTCGGACAGCGGGAGGATTGATGATCATAGCCGGGGTAGGTCTCGTACTGGCTCGCCGCGGCAACTGAACAGTAAATAAAAAGAGGTCCGTTGGATCCGGCTGAAATGAACTGGATCAGGCAGTATGGTCAATTGGTCAAATCAAAGAAAAGACTCGATTACGTGAAATAAAGGAGATGGTCTCCATATAGCCCATAAAAGTGTTATACGGTCTATATACGGACAAATCTTGTCTTGACAAGCTGATGAATATTCATTGACTCTGGTTCACAGAAAGATCATTAACGTTTTTTATGTCCTATAGAATTTAAGACACGCCCTACTGTGTACAAGCTACACGAATTTATTATCCCCAAATATCACCTTTTGTAACATATTGAATCACCTGATTATTTTTATTGATTTTTTCTTCATATTCAACTATAGACCATCAGAGTTTTTAAAATCAGGGAGCATATCGGGAACGCCCCTTGATTCTCCTGCCCGCTTCCGCTTTAGAGCATGTCCGACTGTTTAAGGACGTTCCCAACCTATATTTCTCCTTAAGAATTAAAACCACCACTAAGCCGTAAAAATATGACTACATTAGCCATATATTCTGTAAGCTGGATAGGAATGGTGATTATCGCGATTTTGAACGGGGCCGTTCGTGAAAAAATATATGGACCGGTTATGCGAGAGTTATCATCCCATCAACTTTCGACTTTTGTCGCGCTCATCCTACTCGGAATTTATATTTGGATACTCACTGGAATTTATCGGATCGAATCGTCAAGCCAAGCTTTTGTGATCGGTAGCATGTGGTTCATTATGACAATTTTGTTTGAATTCATTTTTGGTCATTTCATCGTGAAACACCCCTGGAGCAAGTTATTTCATGACTATAACTTACTCAAAGGACGAGTTTGGTTGTTGGTACCAATCTGGACGGCTATCGCCCCATATGTGTTTTACCGCTGCCGATCCTGATACGTCGCTGGAGAATCGATGTGAAAAGCCGACGCGTTTCCTATACGTCTCAGCTCCATCGTTACACGTCAGCGCAGATGAAAGTCGGTATATGAAATGAAAAAATTGCTCATAATAATTGTAATTTGTATCGGAGCATATGCGGTAGTTTCCCGTTATCATGGCGACTTTTCTATAAGCTCAATAAAATCAATCCTCTCTTTTTCTAAGTCAGAGTTTTCTACAAGTGATAAAGCTCTAAAAAATGCTTTTGATAATAAAATTAGTGAGATTCAAGTTGGCGGGTCAGGTAAAGTGATCAAAATACTTCCGGATGATAATCAAGGTAGCAGACACCAACGGTTCATTTTAAAACTGAACTCGAACCAAACACTCCTCATCGCGCACAACATCGATCTTGCTCCAAAAATCAAAAACCTAAAAGTCGGTGATCATGTTAATTTTTATGGCGAGTACGAGTGGAATTCAAAGGGTGGAGTTATTCACTGGACTCATCATGACCCCAATGGTCGTCATGAAGGTGGTTGGTTAAATCATAGTGGGAAATTGTACCGATAAACTTTAAATATTAATATGATAGCGTCGCCCGACCCCATTCCAATAGCTTTATCATGACGAGCAATTTGATATATAAACAACGCCTTTGCGGAGCAATATGAATACAACATCTGAAATGACTGGACATCAGATTATCCCTCTTTTTCCTTTGGGAGTGGTTCTCCTGCCTCAAATGGAACTGCCGCTTCATATTTTTGAAGAGCGATACAAAGTGATGATCAACGAATGCCTTGAACAAGATCGGGTTTTTGGTGTTGTTTACTATGACGGAACAGATTTGCGTAGCATCGGGTGTACAGCAAAAATCCTTGATGTCGTCAAGCAGTATGAGGATGGTCGGATGGACATCGTGACCATGGGAAAGACTCGTTTTGTCATCAAAGACATGGACCAAAGCCGAATATATCTACAGGCTAAGGTCTTGTTTTTTGAAGATGAGCACGAAGCGACGTCAGACAAGGACTCGACATTGGCCGGAAAAGTAGTACATCTTCTTAAGGAATTCGACCGAATTTCTTTAACAGATCGCGATTACAATTCATTATCCGATATGGATCTCAATCAACTGTCTTTTCTGCTACCGAGCATCCAAGGATTCACGCCTGAAGAACGGCAGCAGTTTCTGGAAATAACATCCCCAAGAGTACGCCTCACAAAGTGCACATTAGTTTTGAAAACAGTAATCCAAAGAATGAAAATAAACCTGAGAATCACAAAAATTATCGGGGGAAACGGTGACATCAAGGCATTACTCTCAAAAAAAGGGATGGTATAGAGAGTACTGTAGAGGTCTGACCAAGATAAGTTATTAGAAAGATAACATATTTTAAATTATTCGGCACAAACTTTAGGCTCAAAACTATCTTTTTGTCAGAAAAACAACAGGGACAGGTCTTCAGCATAATGTCTGAAAAGGGGTCAAGTCTACTATTAGCTCATGCAAGATAATAGGGAAAATACAAAACTGCGCAACTAAGGGTCAAAGGCAGACTTGACCCCTTTCTCAAAACCTTCATTCAGGTTAGAAGTCCCCCGCTAAAACCCAGCGGCATAAAAAGGCGGACTGAGGGATTCAATCGCCCCGATTAAAAAGATCGGGACGAGCATCCATATATTTAATATTTCGAATATTGAATCCTTGGGCCCAACCCCAGAGAAATAGGCTGCGCATTTCACAGGGCAGGCACAGGAACTTGTCCGCCTCGGGCGGGTTGGGGCTGAGGGGAGGTTTTGAAATCACTTCTGGACGCGTTTTGCATAACCTTCCCCAAAAACAATAATCAATCTGTTGCGAATCGGTAATATTTTGCCGATAAATGGAATATTACCCAAATAATTGGCAATAAATTACCATTTATAGCATTACACTTGACTTGTCATTTAACTGGTAATATATTGCGGGTTAACAACCCTAATGGAGGTTAACCAGCAAAAAAATGTCTTATAACATCGATTTTTCATTGGCAACGAGTGGGCAGATCGAAGCCGCCCTCTGCAAACGCTTGGAAAGCATAAGGCTTTCTCGTAATATAACCCAAACGCAACTTGCTGAGGAAGCCGGCGTCTCACCAAGAACCATCGGTCGGCTTGAGAAGGGCCAGGGTGTTTCCATGGATACATTCATTCGGATTATGATGGCGCTTAGCATACAGCAAAACCTTGAAGCCCTACTGCCGGATCCGACCGTGAGACCAATCGAACGGGTCGGTATTGGCGCCGGAGAGCGTAAGCGCGCACGTCCTACTAAATCTATTGACGGACTCCCGACTTGGTCGTGGGGTGACAGCGAAGACGATAATGAATAATGATGCACGCGTCTTCCTCTGGGGTAGTATAATCGGTGCCGTCACTTGGCTTGAGGACAGGGAGATTGGGGTATTCCAATACGCGCCTGACTTTCTGCACAGCGGTATTCAGTTGGCACCGCTCATGATGCCGCTTAGCGAGTTCCCCTATGAATTCCCGGCGCTTGCGCGGAATACCTTCAAGGGGCTGCCGGGATTGGTTGCAGACTCACTTCCAGACAAATACGGCAATGCAATCATCGACGCCTGGCTTGCTTCACAGGGACGAACCGCAGAGAGTTTCCATCCAGTGGAACGCCTCTGTTATGTCGGCAGTCGCGGCATGGGGGCTCTCGAGTATCAGCCAGCCACACTGGGTCCGCCAACCAGCAAACGAGCAGTTGAGGTCGCGAGTCTCGTCAGCCTGGCAAACCAGATCTTTTCCGAACGTGCCAGATTCGGTGGCGTTTTCTCCGGTGACGACAACCGAGAAGCAATCAATGATATTCTGCGAGTTGGGACTTCAGCCGGCGGAGCCAGGGCCAAGGCGATTCTCGCTTGGAATAAAGAAACCAACGAATTTAGGTCAGGCCAAGTCGACGCCGGAGAGGGCTTTGAGTATTGGATAATGAAATTTGATGGAATCACCAGCAGTAGTGATACTGAAGTCGCCACTCCGAAGGGCTACGGTAAGATTGAGTATGCCTATCACCTAATGGCCGTCAAGGCCGGTATCGAGATGACGGCGTGCCGCCTTCATCGTGAAGGTGGCCGTAGCCACTTTATGACAAAAAGATTTGACAGGCTTGCGAACGGCAAGAAATTACACATGCAGTCCTTGGGAGCTATTGCTCACTATGACTACAGGCAACCTGCGAGCTATTCGTACGAGCAGGCGATCCAAGTCATACGGAGGATGGGACTTCCTCGAAAGGATATTGATCAGCAAGCGCTGCGCGCCATTTTCAATGTAGTCGGTCGCAATTGTGATGATCACGTCAAGAACATAGCCTTCCTCATGAATCGGCGAGGTGAATGGCGCCTGTCACCTGGGTTCGATATTTCCTACGCATGGAACCCTAGTGGCGAGTGGACGAGTCGGCACCAAATGAGCGTGAATGGCAAGCGGGAGGGGTTTGAACGTGAAGACTTGCTCGCCCTCGCCAAGGCAGCCGACATAAAGAAGGCACGTGCAGATCAGATGATTCAACACGTCATTGAAGTGGTTCGCCGTTGGCCCGACTTCGCCGTGGAAGCCGGAGTTAACGATGATCAGGTTAAGAAAATACAGGCCTCTCACCGCATAAGCCTATGATCCGCTTTGCGGGACTACCATTTATTTAACGGAGATTTCATGCTGACCTTTTTACATGCTGCTGATATTCATTTGGATTCGCCCTTGAGAGGTTTATCACACTATGACGGTGCGCCGCCCATTGAAGAAATCAGGGGAGCCACCCGGCAGGCGTTGGACAACCTGGTCAATTTTGCTTTGGGAGAAAAGGTGGATTTTGTTCT
>CAZQAF010000087.1:0-13569 GCA_964591175.1 uncultured Desulfobacteraceae bacterium
GAGTTGACTATTGTCCATCCGGTGAATATCATAATTTTATTAGGATTGTCCAATGCCATTTATAAAGGGGGGAAACCGATCATGATCAAACCGATTTACTTAGACTACAATGCGACCACACCCCATGACCCGGAAGTGATCGACGCCATGCGGCCGTTTCTGGAAACCGAATTCGGAAACCCCTCCAGCGCTCACTGGTACGGCATCAAACCCAAACAAGCGGTGGAGACTGCCCGCGGGCAGGTGGCCGACATCCTTAACTGTAATCCAACCGAGGTTTTCTTTACGAGCGGCGGCACGGAATCGAACAACCACGCCATCCGCGGTGTGACGAGGATATTCAAAGAAAAGGGAAATCATATCATCACCAGCAATTTCGAACACCCGGCGGTACTCGAAGTTTTCCGTTATCTCGAAGGAGACGGGTTCGAAACCACCTATTTGCCGGTCAGTGAAGACGGCCTGGTGGATCCCGCTGCCGTGGAAAGGGCGATTCGACCCACGACCGTCCTCATCACCGTCATGCATGCCAACAACGAAGTGGGAACTGTTCAGCCAATTACCGAAATCAGCCGAATCGCCAGAGAACATGGTATTGTCATGCACACCGACGCGGCTCAATCCGTCGGAAAAATCTCCACCGACGTCAAACAACTGGGGGTGGATCTGCTCTCTGTGGCCGGGCATAAAGTGTATGCGCCCAAGGGTACCGGTGCGCTGTATGTGCGCAAGCCGCTGGTTCCTGAAAAATTCTGCTTCGGTGCCGATCAGGAAATGGGTTGGCGGGCAGGCACTGAAAATGTTCTGGAAATCGTCGGCCTGGGAAAAGCCTGTGAAATCGCGCAGCGGGATCTGGGAAAAAATATGGCCCGGATGAAATTTCTTCGGGATCGGCTGCATGAAGGGCTTTTGGGCCGCCTTTTCGACATTCGCCTCAACGGCCACCATCAACTTCGCCTGCCAAACACGCTGAATATTTCATTCAAAAATTTGGAAGCCAACCGCATTCTGGAAGAAATCGGTCTCGAAGTGGCGGCATCCGCCGGCGCCGCGTGTCACTCCGATTCCCTGGAAATTTCCCACGTCCTGATTGCCATGGGCATCCCCATTGAGTGGGCCAAGGGCACCCTCCGGTTCAGTGTCGGCCGGATGACCACCGAAGCCGAGATCGATAAAGCGATCCGGGTGGTTGCCGACGCCGTCAATAAATTAAAGGCGCTTTGTTAACGAGAACAGTCATTATTCGAGCAGCGGGCTTTAAAAAGACTCGCCGCAAAAAATATTGACAGTCAGCCATTGGTTCGGTATGCATAGGTCTAAACAGAGACCGACCGGTCTGTCCTTTTCGGCCTGCAAAAAAGGCATTTATGCCATGACACTGAAAGACAGAATCATTCATGAGTCCCTCCGGCAGTTTTCCACCAAAGGTTTTTTGAGCACCTCGATCTCCGACATTTTAGAGGCTGTGGGCACCTCCAAAGGCGGGCTATACAACCACTTCAAAAGCAAAGAGGACCTTTTTTTCGCTGCCATGAGCGAGGCGCGCAAGATTTGGCGACAGAGAAATCTGGATGGTTTGCAGCAGGTCGAGCGCCCCGTGGATAAAATCAAAAAGTTATTGACCAACTATCGGGACAAATATCTGGCAGACGCGGAAAACTTTCCCGGCGGCTGCATCTTCGTCACCCTGGCGGTGGAACTGAACGATCAGAGACCGCATCTGGCCCGGGAGGTGAATGAGGGATTTCTAAGATTCAAGCGCATGTTGAAAAGGTTGTTGGATCAGGGAAAGGAGGCCGGCGATCTAAGGCAAGGTGTGGATACGGCTTTGGTCGCCGAAATGGTTTTTTCGAGCATTTTAGGCGCCAGTGTCATGTACATTTCTGACAAGTCCATGGCAACACTGGATCGCAATATCTGCGCGATATGCGACTATTTAACCCAAATCATCAGGTAAAGCGCTTCAAGAAGTCCGTCAGCCATGCAAGAATCCGTCGACTTCATGCAGCGACAGTTCGTCGGCAGCAGCATACGGCCGAAAGTCGCCGTGTTGGCGCCGGGGGACGTCTCTTTTGGCCTGGCCCGCATGTGTGAAGCCTTCAGCGACGGAGCGCCTTGGAAGTTCGAAGTTTTCCGATCCGCCGACGCTGCTTTAGCCTGGCTGGGAGTGGCCGAGGACCTAATGGACAAACTTGATCAATTTGAAAAGGTATGACAAATGCAGAAAATCCGAAACGTAGCCGTCCTCGGCGCCGGAGCGATGGGGGCTTATTTTGCCGGCCGCTTTTTCGATGCCGAGGGCTTTTCAACGGTATTGATTGCCAAAGAAGATCGTTTGGACAAACTCAGAAACAATGGGTTGGTCATCAACGGAAAGTCCTATACATTTCCGGTTATCCATCCGGAGAAAGCGAATTTGCCGGTGGATCTTCTCATCGTTGCGCTTAAACATCATCACCTCGAAAAAGCCGTTCAGGGTTTGGAAAAACTCGTCGGCGAGGCCACCACGATTATTTCCGTGATGAATGGACTTGAAAGTGAGGAATATATCGGTTCCATTTACGGTATGGACAAGATGCTGTACACCATTTCCGTAGGGATAGATGCGCTGCGTCAGGGAAACCGGATCACCTACACCAAACCCGGGAAACACTATTTTGGTGATGCCGTCAATGCCCGCCTCAGCCAACGGGTTCTCCGCGTGCAAGAGGCGTTTGACAGGGCGGGCATCGTTTATGAAACACCGGAAGATATGATCCGGATGTTGTGGTGGAAGTTCATGATCAATGTCGGGATGAACCAGGCGTCGGCGGCGATGCGAGCCCCGTACGGAATTTTCCAAACATCTTTGGCGGCACAACGTCTCATGGAAGCGTTAATGAAAGAAGTTGTAGCGCTGGCAGATGTTATGGATGTGAATCTGACCAACCGGGATATAGAAGAATGGTATCCTTTTCTAAATGTTTTATCACCGCAAGGAAAGACGTCGATGCTCCAGGATATCGAGGCAAAACGCAAAACCGAAGTGGAAATCTTTGGCGGAAAAGTTGTTGAACTGGGTAGGATGCATGGCGTGCAAACGCCGGTGAATCAAACCGTATTCCAAATTATTCGTGTTTTGGAGCAGTATCCTGAATAAACGCCTTCTTAATTCCTACCGGATGACGCGTGAAAGAAATGTAAATGCCATAAGCATAAAGGGGAAACCATGCTGTATATGGTTGTTGAATATTTTAAAAATCATGACCCCGTGCCCGTCTATCGTCGTTTTAGAGACCATGGCCGCCTTGCACCGGAAGGCCTTAACTACCTGTCGAGTTGGGTAGATGTTGACCTTCAGCGATGCTTTCAACTGATGGAAACAGACCGTCGGGAACTGATCGATGAATGGGTTTCGCATTGGCGTGATATTGTCGATTTTGACATATTTCCTGTCATATCGTCTCAAGAGGCAACCGACAGGATTGCACCGCAATTGTGAGGTTCTGTCTTTCGTATCTGTCCTGCCAGTCCAACAAAATCTCACATTTGCTTTATCGAACAAAAACGACCTCGACTTTCTCGCAATTATGATTATTATATTCAATAACAAAGTGGAATCTTTAATCTTTAGAAGTGGTTTCAAAACCTTCAACCGGGCTATAGGTCAAGGCGGACTGAAACGGCCAACCGCAGGAATATCGGGAATATTTCGAGGATTGACTGTCTCAGTCCAACACAGCGATTGAGTCCGAGAGGGGGTTTTGAAACCACTTCTCGGAAAATATGCGATATATGAGCAATCATGTGGTATGAATAGGGGGTATGCATGTCACATTCAGCTAAGCTTAACTTCGTTGAACAACAAGGGGTTAAAAATCCAAACGGCACGACCTGCGAAGTACAGTACACCGCCCTGATGTTCCAGCCAAGACTCCTCGGCGTATTCGTGCTTGCAGGATTGATTTATCAATCCGGGGTGCTTTTTTTAATTCTTTCGGCCATTCTTTGGTGGAACGTTTTCGTTCCCGCTTTGAATCCTTTCGACGCTATTTATAACCGTTTCATAGCGGGCCCGAAAGGGCTTCAGCGGCTGACGCCGGCCCCTGGACCGAGGCGTTTTGCGCAAGGTATGGCAGCCACGTTTATGCTGTGTATCGGTCTTTTTCTCCTGCTGAAATGGCAGATCCTCGCATGGATCTTCGAGGGGTTGCTCGCTGTGGCGCTCACTGCCTTGATATTTGGCAAGTTTTGCCTGGGATCCTACATATTTCATATCTCTAAAGGCAATACCGCTTTTGCCAATCGAACACTCCCATGGGCTCGAAATAACTGAAACCCTAACCCGGACGAGCCGGAACCCAAATGGTTATGCAGAACAGGGTGTAAATCAAGTGATCTTGAACCTGCGGATATAAAAACACCGAATATCGAATCGTGACGTTTTGCGAATATTGGAGGATGCCTGCAGAACGGGTTGCTCTGGCGTATAAAGAACGTATCGAAGGACAGCATCGCGGAAAAGTACCCGACGTGAGAGATTTTGCCTGACGCCGGGCGATTGCAGACACGCCGAATCTTTCCGGTCGGATGCCGTTTTTGTGTGCTTCGCTTGACACAGACAAAGGAGATGAACCATTATGAACCTCAACTTGGCCGACAAACTTTCACTGGTCACCGGCAGTACGGCCGGAATCGGATATGCCATTGCAACATCGCTGGCGCGGGAAGGCGCCCGCGTTATTGTCAACGGTCGATCACGGTCATCCGTGGACAATGCCGTGTCCAGAATAAAATCCGATACAGGAGGCAATCCATCCGGGTTTGCAGGGGATCTCGGTGTTGATGAGACAGCCCGGCAGCTTGCCGAAAAATTTCCTGACGTGGAAATTCTCGTCAACAACCTGGGTATTTTTGAACCAAAGGAATTTGAAGATATCACCGATGCCGACTGGCGGCGCTTCTTTGATATGAACGTTCTCAGCGGCGTACGTCTGGCGCGCCTGTTCCTGCCCGGCATGAAACGGCGCAACTGGGGCCGCATTATTTTTATCTCCAGTGAAAGTGCGGTCCAGATTCCTGCCGAAATGATACATTACGGGATGACCAAAACCGCACAGCTCGCCGTCTCGCGGGGCCTTGCCGAATCCGTCGCCGGAACCGGCATCACGGTGAACAGCGTCCTTCCGGGCCCGACCAAATCCCGGGGCGTCGGTGAATTTGTAACCGCATTGGCCAAGGCGGAAGGCAAATCATTTGAAGCGTTCGAGAAGGAGTTTTTTGAAAAAGTTCGGCCCACGTCCCTCATCAAACGCTTTGCTACACCGGAAGAAGTCGCTTCACTGGTCACCTATATTGCCAGTCCCATGGCATCGGCAACCACCGGTGCAGCCTTGCGGGTTGACGGAGGGGTCGTCAAGAGCGCATTCTAAAACAGGTTGTCGAAATATATCCGTTTAAGCGTGATGTCCGTCAAAGATTGATTTGAAAACCTGAATAAATGAATAAAAAAGTGCAAACCAAAGATCTGCTTTGTATAGGACACAGAGGCGCAATGGGGCATGCGCCGGAGAACACGCTTTTATCCATTCGCAAGGCGCTGGAATTGGGTACGCCGTGCATTGAAATGGATGTCTACAATGTTGACGGACATCTCGTTGTTTTTCATGACATCCGCCTCGAACGCACCACCAACGGCACAGGGTACCTGCTGGATCAATCGTTCGACGAACTGCGGACCCTTGACGCCGGAAGGGGCGAAAAGATTCCGACCTTGAAGGAGGCATTCGAAACGATCCAATCGAAAGCGGGAGTAAATATCGAATTGAAAGGTCCGGATACCGCAAGGCCGGTTGCTGAGTTTATCTCTGGGATGAAGGAAATCGGACGGAATGATGACCTCCTGTTGGTATCGTCCTTTAACCATCGGGAACTGTCGCTGATGCACAGGCTCAATCCCAAAATTAAACTCGGTGCGATGATGGTGGGCCTTCCCGTGGATGATGCGGCATTTGGTGAATCTTTAGGTGCGTATTCGGTTCATCTTTCACTTGAATCTATCGATCCCAGATTTGTAAAAGATGCCCATGCACGGGATCTTCGCGTATTTGTGTTTACCGTCGATCTTCCGGAGGATATTGAAAAAATGAGAGGGCTCGGCGTCGACGGCGTCTTCACCAACTACCCGGAGAGAGTGCTTAAAAACAACACGGTCACATATGCCGCGGGGTGGCCCTGATCGCCGATCAAGGCGTTCATGAGATTCTCACGATCGTTTTTTTTTACATACTAATTTCTTAATTAAAAGAGCCACTAGGCGTTTTGAGTGTTCAGGGGTTCAGTGTTCAGAGTTCAGGCTGATTTAAATAGCGAGGATCACCCTCCTGAACTCTGAACACTGAACTCTGAACACTTGATAGTTTTTGGGCCGTTATTTCGAGAAAGAGGCAAAAAGTGAATCGCGAAAACATGTTGGGCAGGATATCGGATCGAACCGAACCGTGGGACATGCTGATTATCGGTGGCGGCGCAACCGGTGTGGGCGTTGCGGTGGACGCCGCTTCCCGGGGATATAGCGTTTTGCTGCTGGAACAAAGCGATTTTGGGAAGGGAACATCCTCACGAAGCACAAAGCTCATACACGGAGGCGTTCGTTATCTCCAGCAAGGGAACATCTCTCTGGTCATGGAAGCACTGAGAGAACGCGGCATCCTGCGCAATAATGCGCCCCATCTGGTACATGACCTGGCGTTTATTGTCCCCAACTACGATTGGTGGGAGGCGCCTTTTTACGGCATAGGACTAAAAATTTATGACATGCTGGCAGGCCGCTATGGTTTCGGGCCTTCAAAAATTCTCACAAAGGATGAAACACTGGAACGGATCCCCACGATTAAACGCGACGGCCTGCGTGGGGGAATCATATATTACGACGGTCAGTTCGACGATGCCCGCCTCCTTATCAACCTGGCGCGCACCGCATCTCATCAGGGTGCCGTTCTGCTGAACTACGCCCGTGTCATCACGCTAACCCGGAGCGGCGACGGCATTATAGACGGCGCGATATTTGAGGATCTTGAAGCCGGTACGGAGCACAGAGCAAGATCCAAGGCGGTCATTAACGCGACCGGCCCATTTGCCGATCATATCTGCCGCATGGATGATCCAAATGCCTTGCCGTTGATCTCTCCCAGCCAGGGCATTCATCTGGTTTTCGACAGATCCTTTCTGCCCGGCAAATCCGCCATAATGGTTCCGCATACCAAAGACGGCCGCGTGATGTTTGCCATTCCCTATCTTGGGGTCACACTGGTGGGCACCACCGACACCCCCGTCTCCGAAATCGAACTCGAACCCCGACCCATGGCAGAAGAAATCGATTTCATCCTGGAAACCGCAGGACAATACCTCGAAAAGGTCCCGTCCCGGCAGGATATACTGAGCGTGTTTGCGGGTATACGTCCGCTTGTCAAAACCGCCGATGAAAAAAATACCGCTGCTTTGTCCAGGGATCACATCATCCATATCTCCAAATCGGGGCTGCTCACCATCGCAGGCGGCAAATGGACCACCTATCGTCTGATGGCGAAAGTCTGTGTCAATTATGCGCTCTCCCTGGCTGGCCTGGAATCGAAACCTTGCATCACCGAGCAGCTCAATATTCACGGTTTTCACAAAACGCCGGAAAAATTCGGAGAGTTCGCACTATACGGGTCCGACGCGCCGGCCGTTCAAGACCTCGTGCGGGCGGACCCGATCCGCGAGGACCGGCTGCATCCGGCGCTGCCGGCCCGTGTCGGAGAGGTCATCTGGGCCGTACGATTCGAAGCGGCGCGCACCGTTGACGATTTCCTGGCCCGCCGGACCCGGAGTCTTTTGCTCAATGCCCGGGTAGCCAGTGAAACAGCGCCCAAAGTCGCTTCGATTATGGCCAAGGAACTGGGACGCGGTCACAAATGGGAAAGCGAGCAAACCGAATCTTTCCGCAAAATCAGCAAGATATATATGCCGGAATAGCAAAGGCATTGCTCTTTAGTAAGCTTTATAATATTTTAGAGGTGAAACCATGGAAAAAATTTTCAACGGCAAAAAAACAGTAAAGTTGGGCACTGAAAAGAATCCTGCGATCGTTCATGTCAAAACCCAAAAAAGGATGAAGGAAGTTGCCAAAATCTTTGAAGAAAACAATTGGAAATATCAAATTGAAGTGACTTCCGATAAGCCGGAAGATATTGCCGATTTGGAAATATTAATGAATTGGCCGGAACCCAAACACGCCGAAAAGAAAGTCGGACGAAACGATCCCTGCCCCTGCGGAAGCGGAAAGAAATATAAGAAGTGCTGCGGCAAATGAAGCTCCTTGTAGTAAGCCGCGGAGTATCAAAGCGGAATTCGCCGAAGCCAACCCGCCTTCGCTCTTCGAGCTTCGGCGGGTCGCCATGCCATCCATCCCTGCAGCAAGCTGAAGGGTACTCTGGCGAAGGCGAATAAAGCCCCGCTAAAAAAATTACTGAAAAAAGGAGGGTGTATCATGAAAAAATGGATCTACATTGGTATCGGCGCGGTTGTTGTCGTTATCGCTGTCATTATTTTCGGGCTCTCGAACCTGGGTCCTATCATTAAACGTGCCGTAAATTCTTACGGACCCAAAATAACAAAAACAGAATTGCACGTGGCCGATGTAAACGTCTCTCTCTTTTCGGGAGAAGCCAAAATCAAGAAATTTTTCCTCGGCAATCCCGCCGGATTTAAAACACCGAGTGCCATGAAAGTCGGCTCTGTTCTTGTAAAAGTCAACGAAAAATCCTTGACCGGCAACCCGATTATTGTGGATCGGATCGAGGTGATCAGCCCTGAAATAACATATGAAAAAAAAGGGGCCATGGATAATTTCCACACGATTTTAAACAATATCACAAAAATGTCAAACTCCGAAAAGCAGAAAAAACAAGAATCAAAAAAAGAAGGGGCCGGGAAGAAAATCATCATTCGAGATTTCGTGGTAAAGAACGGAAATGTCAATCTGGCATTATCGGTATACGGATTGGGAGACAAACAAATCAGTTCACCGTTGCCGGACATTCACCTCACGAATATCGGAGAAAAGAAAAATGGTGCATCTCCGGCTGAAGTGTTTAAAGAAGTATTTTCAGTGTTGTACGGAAAAATTACATCTCCGGCTGTTACCGATGTATTGAACAAACAGCTCACGTCAATGGGCGTCAATTTGGATTCCCTAAAAGAAGGCGCGATGAAGAAATTAGAAGGCACTACCGGTAACGTGGAAGAAAAAATGAAAGATGTCGGTAAAAAAGTCAAAGATATATTCGGCAAGTAAAAAACCGTTGCAGGACATTCACGGATTAGACCGGTGCTGATTTTCCCGATCGTTTATGCCGTCTATTTTGAATATGGATAAGTGCTTGTTACAAATATCGGCCCGGGTCTTTAATGTCTCGAGAACGTTTTGATACTCGTCCTGATCCGTTTGGGCCTCAGGCATGTCTTCCAGGGCAGAGAGGAGGCGACCATGATCTTTTTTGAGGGCCATGATATGATCGGATAGAAAATCAATCATGTCATTCACCTGGGCTGCTTCACTTTTTAGAAAATCATACCGCCTTAAAAAAACCTTTCGTGTCAGATCCCCTTGTGAGATTTTATTAAACGTATGGCGAAAGTTGACCAATGGCCCGCAGAATCTATGATTGATGATCATCTGATATATTAAACTGATCAAAAGCACGGCGATGAACGCAATGGATAACCGGTCTAATAATACAATAAAAAACTTTGCCGAAAAGTGTTGAGCATATATATCGTTGATCTTAAAAATTTCGTGATAGAAAGGATATAACACCGCCCCAATGACTACAGCAATGACCAGCAACATAAGTGTCAAGTTGGCGAGCATCATTTTGAAGTGAATTCTATTGGCGATCAAATAGTTTTTCAATTGTCGCCGATTAGCTGTTCGTCTCATTTTGTCCTGCTTTTTTGTTTTGATCTGTTTCTGAATTCTCTTTTGAAGCATCATCCTTCATTTTTCGCCACTCAATATGTTCCTGGTGCTTAAATCGAATTGCTCCTCCATTTTTCGGGACATAATTAAAGGATCGGGTGAACTCTAAACCATCTGTATTTTTGTAGGTAATGGTATATAAAATACGATTGCCTGCTAAACTTTCTTCTATACTTGAGATAAAGTTGACATCCTCTTTGTCTCCGCCAAGCCCATAGGTAAGTGTTTCTTTTGTGATTTCAAGAAACCGATCCTCATATCCGGATGCCGAAGTCGTCCATTTACCAAACAATTTTTCGGGAATATCCCTGTTTTTTTTAGAGTGTATCATGGTTATTGTCACAGCAACGATAACAGCCGGGAGGATAATCCATTTAAGTTTCAATTTTCTTCCTTTGTTTGTCATGCTATGCTGCCTTTGTTTTTTCCTGTCCCATGACCGCTAAAAAGACGTCTACAACATCCGGATCGAACTGACGGCCCGCTTCTTCGGTTATTATATCAATGACACGCTCTAAAGCCATTCCTTTCCGGTATGGACGATCCGATTTTATCGCATCAAATACATCGGCCACGGCAAGAATTCTGGCGCCAATGTCTATTTCATCTCCGGAAAGACCATCGGGATATCCTTTCCCGTCAAATCGTTCATGATGATGTAATACCATGGGGATAATTTCCTTATAGGACGCAATCGGTTCAAGAATCCGCGCACCCATAGCAGGATGCATTTTTATCAAAGCGTACTCGTCATCGTCGAGTGCCCCGGGTTTATCGAGAATTGCCGCGGGAACGCCGACTTTTCCGATATCATGAAGCAAGGCAGCGCGATGCAATTCATCCATCTTTTTGGGGGAAAGCGCTAATCCAGAGCCAATTTTCAACGCCATTTTCGTGACACGCGTCGAATGCCCTGCGGTCCAGGATGACTTGGCATCGACGGTACGTGCAAGAGCACTTAATGTTCCCCAGTTCAAATTGTCCAACTCTTCGATGAGAGTTGCATTTGAAAGGGCAACCGCCATCTGATCCGCCATCTGGCGTGCCTGGGCAATGTCTTCGGTATTAAAAGCGTTTGTCCGTGACCTTCCGATGGTAATCACTGCTTTTAACTTTTCTTTCAGGAAAACAGGGAGAACAAGAAAAGATTCGAGGCCATGATCCACTAAAATTGAATCAAAAGACGACGGGTCTTGGGCCGCATCAATGATCAAATATTCCGGGGATGCATGTAACGTATCAAAATCGGATGCGCTGAATTCAAAGGGTTTCTCGATTGATTCATTTTCCTGACCACAGGTGTTGAAATATAATCGACCGGCGGTTTTCTGTCCAACATCGATCAAGGCGATGGCCACGCTTTCACAGACAAACCAATCATATATGCGATGGATAATTGTTTTAACGACGATTCTGGCATCCAGCGATGACAAAATGGCGCGGTCGATCTCTGCCATGGTATTCAGGGTTTTGAACTGTCTGTTCAACTGATTGGCCATTTCATTAAAATCCATGGCCAGTTCTTCGAATTCATCCCCGCTCTTTATGTTCACCCGATACTCAAAATCTTTTTTGGCAATCCGGCGTGTTCCATTTTTCAGCGACTCGAGCGGGACCAGGCTTTTTCGGATAGAATACATGCTAAAAAGCAATACCACCAACAGGGTCATCAGGACGATAAGAGGAAATATTGTTTTAAAATATGACATGGGCATAAGCACATCAGCTTCGGATTGGTTCAAAACCACTGTCCATCCGGGAATCAAAAATCGAGGCTTCATAAATATCATCCAATAACTTGTCAGATATTTTTGGTTTTCAAAAGGGAACTCAAACTGACCTGAACTAATCTGTTTAAGCTTTGAATACAACTGATGGTAAAATGAATCCGGATATGAAATCGAGCTGAAAAGCACGCTTTCTGATGCATCTAAAACACAAAATTGGGTGTTCGGTGGGAGTGCATTCCCCTGCTCAGTCCCCCACAAATAACCCGTGTTGATTTCACCGATCAAATATCCTGCATTGGAATCCCTTGGACCCAACGACATCATCATCAATATACTCGGCGAAACGCCTTTTTGGCTCAATACTGAAATGGCCGTGTCGCCATTTTGCATGTGTTCTATCTCTCTTGTTGAGAGTCTTTTGGAGATGTTCATTGTTCTGAAAATGGATCGATACACCTTCCCGGCAGCATCAACAGCTGCAACGGCTTTAAAACGGTTGTTATTTAAGCCTTTAAACCCTTTAAAATGCGCTGGAATAGGTGGTTCTGATGCCGTGTTCAAAGATGATGCAAAAAGCTTCAATTCTGTTTCGAGAAACAGCAATTTTTCATAAATGGACAACCCATACCCTTTAACTGATCGTTGGAGCCGTTTATAGCTTTCCTCATGGAGTTGTTTGGTAACATTTCCATAAGCAACGATTGAAAAACAAACAACAGGAAGAAGTGCGCAGGAAACAAACATCAAAAAAATCCGCCGGGCGATTTTGCTTTGAAATATTTTTTTATTAAATTTCATTTGGCAAACCTGTGTTAATAATCGGAAGCAAGTCCCACATATCCACCGTCATTGGCACGGACAATATCATCCCGAGCAAGCGCTGCTGTAAATGGAGTTTGCGTCCGACCATCTGCTCCCATGCTGTAAAGGTCATAATCGGTATTGACCGGAACCATAAATTGGTCTTTTCGTGCCTGACCTTTTGCACTCGGAAGACCGCCGTTAATCCTTAAGTACTGATACGGATTTCCCCAAGGATCATTAACACTGCTAATGGTGGTCAGATTGCTGAGGCTGCCCGGAAGTTGACCGTCGTTGTCGAAAACAAAAAGCGCGATCTGTTTTTCGATCATTCGAATATCCGTGACCGCCACCGCGATCATGGCCTCATTCTTATATCGCAAATAATTGGGCACCGCGATGGCCGATAAAGTGCCGATAATCGCAATGACAATAAATAATTCAATAAGCGTAAAACCTCGATCCCACCTGTTTCGATTTAAACGCTTTGAATATGCGAAATCGTTTACGCCATTTTCGCCGTCCAAAGGCGGATTTTTCACTGGATTATTCATATATTATAAAAATCAACGATTAGACGGATTATGGCTCAAAAAAAATCCCAGAGACTGTTGGTTTGAATCTTCATCTACAGATATATCGGCAGATTTTAACAATAAGTTAAGTGTGTGTCCAAAAGACTTGCATTTGCCCTTAAACTCTTATCGGAAACACCCATACAGATTATTGTATCTTCAACTTTAATTTCAGATACACTCTCTATGTCCGTCGCTTCTTCATTAATCACATCTTTCCGATTTAAGGGGGTGCAAAATGCGCGCCATTTATTTCAAATAATATATAATTTTACAACTTGATAAGGATACCGATACGTTATAAATCATATCTTGGGATGCAAAGAGGAAAATAATTCAATATATGGCGGGATCTGGATACTTTGAGGGGTTATTGACCTTTGCCGGACATCCCCTTGCTGCGACGATACAGCCGGGCAATGGTGTCCGAAGATGCGCCCATAAAATAGGAAAGAACAATCAG